>MNYA01000003.1 GCA_001872985.1 bacterium CG2_30_54_10
TGTATGCTGACCACGGTAACCTTGGAAAAGCTTCTCAGAGTTGCGATTGGAAAATCTGCATCCGATCTTCATCTCTCAGTGGGCCTTCCGCCCGCGGCCAGAATTTACGGGGAAATCGTCACCCTTCCATTTGATAACCTCGCGCCTGAAGTTTGCCAGGATCTCATTTACTCGATTCTCAACCCGGAACAGATAGAAAGGTTTGAAAAGGACTGGGAGCTCGATTTTTCCATGGCCCTGCCCGGGATCGGCCGTTTCCGGGTGAATGTTTTCAGGGAAAAAGGATTTGTGGAATGTTCCCTGCGAATCGTTGCTTCCGAAATCAAAACCCTCGAAGAACTCGGTCTTCCGGAGGCTGTCATCGAATTGTCCCGACGACCCAACGGAATGGTTCTGGTCACGGGTCCAACCGGTGTCGGCAAAACGACCACCTTCAACTCCCTAATCGATCAGATCAACCGCGAGCGGCGTTGCCGGGTTGTTACGATTGAGGATCCGATTGAATACGTTCACAAGCACAAGAAATCGGTCATTCTGCAGCGTGAACTCCACAGCGATACCCATTCGTTCGCGATTGCGCTTCGGCATGTCCTCCGTCAGGATCCGGACATTATCGGCATTGGTGAAATGCGAGATCTGGAAACGATCTCGACTGCAATAACGGCGGCTGAAACGGGGCATCTGGTCATCGCGACCCTCCATACAAGCGATGCGCAGCAAACGATCGACCGCATCGTCGATGTTTTTCCGCCACATCAGCAAGAGCAGATAAGAACCCAGCTTGCGAATTCCCTTCAGGGGATCATTTCCCAGCAACTGCTGCCAACGGTTGAGAGGACAGGCCGGGTAATTGCTTACGAGCTACTCATCGCAACGCCCGCGATAAGAAGATTGATCAGAGAAAACAAAAACACCCAGCTCGATACTTTCATTCAGACAGGAAGCGAGTTCGGAATGGTTTCCATGGACCACTCGTTGAAAACCCTCTACCAACAAGGAAGAATCTCATTCGACGTGGCGATGTCCAAGGTTAAGAATCCCCAGGCATTCAAGGATCTCTGATGGGTATGATATCAATAACTTCTGGAAATCACGAAAGCATGTCTGAAGGCGCAAGCCGCCCGACCTCGGGTAGTGGGAGGATCGAATTCACTTTGCGTGCCGGTAGTGAATCACAACTGACTGATGTTGTCGCGTCATTGAGAGGAGCGCGAGCAGCGAAGCAATCTGGATCGAGGGGAAGGCCTTACGCCCAGGATGCCGCACTACCCGGGTGTCGAGAGGGAACGCGTGTCCACTCTTTTTGAGAAGTTCCTCTAATGGGAAAACCGCCCTTTCCTCTTCAGGACCAGCTTCGCGGATTTTCCCGCGCCCTTTTTTCGACATGGTTGTACCATCGTAGGTTCAATATCTTGTTCGATGCCGGGGAAGGAATCTCGACGGCTCTGTTGAACAGGGTCTTCGGGATCCGGAAGGTTTTTCTTTCTCATGGACACGCCGATCACATAGCCGGTCTGATAAATCTCGTGAACATCCGTAACCTCGGTGCGGGCGATCAGACGACCGAACTCGAAATCTATTATCCCAGGAACAATGCGTTAATCGAAATGGTCCGAGATTATCTTTTACGCACGCAGAGCGAACTTTCCTTTCCGCTGGCGTGGCGTCCGGTCGAAGCCGATCAGAATGTTGTTTTGGATGGTCGCCGCGGGAAGACATTTCTGAAAACCTTTCGAACGCAGCATTCCCAAAGGCAATTAAGCCTTGGTTTCAACATAGTCGAGGCACGGTGCCGTTTAAGGCCTGAGTTCAAGGATCAGCCGCAGCAAATGATAAATGAAGCGATCTGGAAAAACGGCAAGGAGAAAGTAGTCGAGCGTTTCGAGCAGATTGTTTTTACTTATGGTGGAGATTCCCGGCCAATCAGCCCGACCTCGATCTCACAAAGCCTTTTCCTTTGCCACGAATGTACCTATCTGAATCAAGGGGACGATGAAAGGAACTTTCATCAGCACTCCGTTCTGGATGAAGTCCTTGATGTTGCGGGAGCGGCCGAGGTGAAAACCTTGATGCTCTTCCATCTTTCTCTTCGCTATTCGCACGAGGAAGTCCGCGGAGCCCTGGTAAATGCGCTAAGACGACGGAAACGGGGTTTTCATGTGGTGTTCCTTTACGGCGACCGTTTTTACAGCCTGGATCGACCGTCGGGGTGGTGCAGCGCACCCGATTCGGAAGGCGAAAATGAAGGCAATGGCGAAGGCGAAGCGCCCCGTGATTCGGAGGAAAGATCGGGTGAGGTGATGCTTTGATGTCGGTTCAGTCAAAGATCTTGGTGGTTGATGACGAACACAGTGTCCGGTGGGCTTTCGGAAAGACCCTGAAGAAAGCCGGCTACGAGGTGGCTTTAGCGGAGACCGGCACGAAAGGGCTTTCCCTTTTTGAATCGTTTGAACCTGACCTGGTTCTTCTGGACATCAGAATGCCCGAAATGGACGGGCTTCAAGTGTTGGAGCGGATCAGATCTATAAAGCCCGACGCCCAGGTCATTGTCATGACCGCTTACAGCGACATGGAGACGACAGTTTCCGCGATGAAGCTCGGAGCATACGACTTCCTTACAAAGCCATTCAACATCGATGAGTGCCTGCTTCTAATCGCACGTGGGCTCAGCGCTCGGAGGGCGGCCGCCGCTTTGCCCGAGCAGGCGCAGACTCCCGTGACCGGGGGCCTGAAGGGGAGCAGTCCCCCGATGCAGGAGGTCTACAAGCTGATCGGGAGGGTCTCGGCCGAAGACGTGACGGTATTGATTACCGGCGAATCAGGCTCGGGGAAGGAACTTGTGGCCCAGGCAATCCATTACAACTCGAATCGGGCGGCGAAGCCTTTTTGGGCGATCAACTGCACCGCGATCACGGAAAGCCTCATGGAATCTGAACTGTTCGGATATGAAAAAGGTGCGTTCACAGGCGCAGGGAATTCGAAGTCGGGCGTTTTCGAGCTTGCCCAGGGTGGCACCCTTTTTCTGGACGAGATCGGCGACATGAGCGTCGAGATGCAGGCTCAGCTTCTTCGTGTTCTTGAGGAACGTCAGATCGTCCGCGTTGGGGGAAGCAAGCGTATCAAGGTCGATGTCCGGATCATCGCCGCCACGAACAAAGATCTTCGAAAAGCCATTCGGAGCAATAGATTCCGCGAGGATCTTTACCACAGGATCAAAGTAATTGAGATCTGCCTGCCGCCTTTGCGGGAACGTATAGAAGACATCCCGCTTTTGGCCCGCAACTTCGCGGTGCAGTTTGCCAACCAGAAAAGGGGTGTTCCCAAGGTTCTATCAGAGGAGGCATTGGCCGTCCTTTCGGCCTATCCCTGGCCAGGGAACGTCAGAGAGTTGAAGAATGTAGTCGAACAAGTGAGCACTTTGACTCGAGACCAGATCATACTGGTGGACCATCTTCCGCCTGAGATCAAGCGCAGCGGGGTTCGGGTTCAACCGCCGATCCCGGCTTCCCTTGCGGTTGAAGCCGTATCACCTCCGGGGCTTGGCGCGAGGGCGGACTTGCCGCCAGGGGTCGTCCATCATAGCGTTCGTGCGCCGATTTCAAACAACGGAAGTTCGGCCGAGGCTTTGGTCGCGACTCCGGTGGCGATTGGCGGGAAGGGCGACGCAGACTATCCGGGAAGCTCGGAAGAAAGAATCAAAGAGCTTGTTTCCGCTGAAATCCAGCGAAGCCCGGTGGGTGATGCCTATCAGCGGATCATGGACATGGTCGAAAGAGAGCTATTAGGGCAAGCGCTTTCGATTTTCGAAGGGAATCAGGTACAAACAGCCCATTTTCTTGGAATTACGAGAAATACGCTTCGGGCGAAAATAGAAAAATACGAACTTTAGGGAAAAGAACGACCGCTGACGTGAAAATAAAGAAAAGAAGAAAGAATTTTAGGCCGCGGATGAACGCAGATGAACGCAGATTTGAAGAGAAACGAAAGAAATAAAAAAGACGAAAGAATTTTTGGCCACAGATCGTGACTAA
>MNYA01000237.1 GCA_001872985.1 bacterium CG2_30_54_10
GTGGAGATAGAGAAAATGATGAATGATGAATGATGAATGGAGAATTGGAGAGGTTTTCTCAAGAATCCTAAATTTATTTGACACTGTAGCAACTTTACAGACAGACTTTTTGTCAAACACTGTCATTGCGAGCGAAGCGAAGCAATCTTCTTCTTACCAGGAGATTGCTTCGTCGCTCCGCTCCTCGCAATGACATAACAACCAATTCGTCTGCCAGTTTGCTACAGTCTCGAAATATTCCCGGAATACTACCAATAGTTCCGGGGGCAGCCGGGAAAAAACCCAGCCCGCAACCGGCTGCAAAAAAGGTCAGCGCTTTGTTGACCCCCGATTTATTCGTCCAGGAAGTGCCAATTCTTTTTAAGGTAGTCATATCCGGAATACAGAGTGATAATCACCGCGGGAATCATCAGGAAGGAGATGATCGGGCCATGCCAGGGATTGAATAACTTTCCTGCCTCCTGCCAGTTGAGGGACTCGATCATTACGCGAAAACTGATGAAAACGAGCGAGGAAATTATCGCAATGAGCTGAAACGTGGTTTTCCATTTTCCTAGAGTCGATGACTCAATAATTTTTCCCTTGGGTGCACAGATCATGCGCAGCCCGGTCACGGCAAACTCTCGCGCGATAATAAAAATGGACACCCAGGCCGGGACAAAAGTTATCTCCCTCCGCTCGACCATGGCGACCAGAGCGGTGGAAACAAGGAGTTTGTCGGCGATGGGGTCGATGAACTTGCCAAGGGTGGTTTCTTCTTTGTACCATCGGGCAACTGCCCCGTCGTAATAATCGGTTATCGCCGCCGCGATGAATACAACCGTGGCCAAAATTTTCCCCCAGTCGCCGCTCAACTGATCCAGTCGTTCATTCGAGTTCCAGAGAAACGCAGCCATGAAAACCGGGATTGCGGCAACACGGGCAAACGTCAGTTTTGTAGCAAGGGTCATTAGACTTTCTCGCCCTTCAGGTCATAGGCTTCCGCGTCGATAATTCGAACTTTCAAAAAATCGCCAGGGGAGAATGACCCATCGTAGGGCACGATCACGGAATTGTCCACTTCAAATGCATCACCGAATGTTCGACCTATTGCTTCATTATTTTCGATTTTATCTATCAAAATCTCAGTAACATTGCCAATTTTCTGATTATTATCATCCAAATTGTGTAACTGTTGCAGCATCATCAACTCATCCATGCGACGGGTTTTCTCTTTTTTGTTAACTCGAGGCCGAATTTTGAATGAAGGAGTCCCTTTTTCGGGCGAATATGGAAAAGCACCGAGCCTATCCACCGGAAAATTATCGATGAACTCGATCAGTTCCTGGAAATCTTCTTCCGTTTCACCAGGGAACCCTACAATAAATGTAGTTCTCAATACCGCGCCCTTGAAAACCCGCCGGATGTGTCGGACCAGACGGATGACTTCCTTTTTAGTGCCCCCCCGATTCATCAGACTCAGAATTTTATCGGAAACATGTTGCAACGGAATGTCAAAATATGGAACCACTTTTGGGAGAGAAAACAAGGAATCAAGGAAGTCGAACTCAAGGTATTTGGGATGGAGATAGTGCAGACGGATCCAGTGAACCTCTGAATATTTCCCGATTTTTCTGATTAAATCAAGGAGGAGATGTGGTTCTCCGAGAGCCGAGCCGAATCGGGCTGTATCCTGAGCGATAATCGAAATTTCTTTCGCTCCCGTCATGACGAGAGTTTCAACATCTTTAAGAATATCATCCATCGGTCGCGGCTGGAATGGCCCTCTAATCTGCGGAATGGTACAATAACTGCATTTGTTGCTGCAACCTTCGGCGATTTTCAGAAAGCCGAGATGCGGGGGTGTAAGGATCCTTTGAGGCAAAGCTTTAGGGATTCCGTTGTCGGTACGAAGTGCCATTCCCCGCAGGAGGGTTGAAAAGGAAGATTTTTGAAAAAAGTTGAACAGATGGTCAATCTCAGGAATGTCCCGGCGGAGAGCTTCTTGATAGCGCTGAACGAGGCAGCCAAAAACGGCAATCCGGGTTTGAGGGCGTTCTTTTTTCAATTTGACCAGTTGAAAAATGTGCTTTAGCGATTCTTCCTTTGCATCTTTGATGAACCCGCAGGTATTGAGCAGGACAAGATCGGCCTGATTTGCCTCTGGGGACCATTCCCAGCCTTGCTGGACAAAATCGGAGATAACGCCCTCGGAGTCGACAGTGTTTTTGGAGCACCCCAGGGAAATCAGATGAAATTTCATAAGGATTCAAAATACTCGGAGGATTTGAAAAGATCAAGGGGCCTGATTCAGCGGCGGATATCCCTGCCGTCGAATTGCCCACCGCGCATTCCAATTCCGAGAAGGCCCAACATGGTCGGCGCGACATCGACCGTGCGGGCCGCCCTGATCCGGTTGGGGGTGATCCCGGGACCCCGGAACATGAAGGGAACAACGGTGTGGTGGCGGGTCAAACCGCCGTGAGAACCGGGAATCCTGGTTTTCAGAAAGCTCGGAATGAAATCGTAACCGTCGGTTGCAACCACCGCCAAGGCAGGGCTCCGGGTCGGATGGGAAAGCGAACGCGCGAGCAGAATGGGGGAATTCGGATACCTCGCCTCGCAGGTGATTTCCAGCCATTCGGCCTCAGTTCGAACACCACGTAGGAAACGCAAACACCCCTCTGAATCATAGAAAAACGGATCTTCACCCGAAATCTTTTCATACGTCCAACCGGCGGCTGGGCTCCCTTCCAGGAGGGAAGCCCCTCGACGGCTCTGGAACCTGAACCTGTCGGTACCTTCACGGTAGGCGAGGATGTCGACCGCCCGCTCGGACAACAGCCGCGAAACGATGTTCAACGGCTTTTTTCCGGTTCGGGGATAGCCTTCCAGCAACGCTCTGTCGATCTTGCCGCCCCAGACGAGCTTTCCCGAACCATCGGCGGCCAGGCCCTTCAGATAAAGCAATACATCGCTGTTTCCGCCCCAGCATGCGTATGCCTCGAAATTATCGGGGTGCATGGTGGCAAGGATTCCGTCGGTATTTCCGATTTCATAACCGACCTTTTTCGGAATGTAAACCCTGATCTGTTCGGAAGTCAGAACATCATGGATTGAGAGGCTTTCCCTGACCTCGCCCATCCCGTGATCGGCGGTAATCCCGATAAAACAACGGTCGAGAAGTCCACGCTTTTCAAAGTAATCGGCTATCTTTCCGACCTCAGCATCGAGGTGTTTGTACAACTGCCGAACTTCATCACTTCCGGTGCCGTGGCGGTGATGGATATGATCGACCTCGGGACAGTTCGCCATCATGAACCGCGGAACGAAGCCCAACCCTGTCCTGCCGTCCCTGGCTAACTTGGAGACCAGCGGAAAGCGTGAACCGACCTGTCCGAGGGTTGCCAGACGCAGGAGGTTGCCGATGACCTGATCGTCGTTGGCCATCCCGGGAATGAAGAGACTCGCCCCGCGATTCGCAAGTTCAAGTACCGAAACCGCGCCGAGGTTTTCGTTGCGGACACGCTCGAAGACGGTTTTTACATTTTTTTCGAGGTCGGAAGACAGTCTCAAGGAGCCCGGCCCGATATAATTCCGGTAGTATTTTCGCGATGGGTCAAACCATCGTTGGCCTACGATGCCGTTTTTATCCGGGTAGGCGCCGGTCGTCACCGCGGTGTGGGCGGGAATGCTCGAGCTGGGCCAGATCGTAATGCAGTTTTCGACAACGCATCCCTGTTCGAAGAACAGTTTCTTGACGTTGGGCATCTGGCCTTCGCCGACGAACTTCGCGATGAGATCCTGGCGGGCTCCGTCGAAAAGAAGCAGAATCGCGAAAGTTGGCCCCTCGACGGTCATAGGAGGAGCTTTGCGCTCGAAAACGGTTTTCCCCTCTGGAACGGGAGTTCCGGCGGGAGAAACCGGCTCGATCAGGTAAGATGGGGTTCCCATGACCTCGCCATCCCCGCAGATTAAGCCGGCGGTTTGGGCGGAAGCCAGAATCGCCTCACTGAATAGAACCCCGAAAAAAAGCCGCATCAGGAGATCTTTCATGTTACCCTTTTCCTCCTTTTTTTTCCCCGATCGTTATTATACCCCAAATGTCGTAACGAGGTTGGGTCGTCCTGGTAACTATACCTTGCCCGGCCTTCTCGT
>MNYA01000348.1 GCA_001872985.1 bacterium CG2_30_54_10
GCTGCAGCGGAGGCTCTCAAGCCTCCGCCACTTTTCGGGCATTCCAACACAGCCTGAGTTGTTAACAACCTTAACATGCTTCAAAGGTCGCACCCTATGTCATTGCGAGGAGCGCAAGCGACGAAGCAATCTCGATCGAAAAGATTGCTTCGCTTCGCTCGCAATGACACGTTCTCATCTTTGGGGTGTCGCCACCATCTTGGCGAATACCTTTTTTCGGGAATGCACCCGGTTGTACGAACCAAATTGGATTGTCCGAGATCATTTCACCTTGTCAATGAAACAGCTTCCGGTTTCATCAGGCTGGAGGTAGCCTTTCAGCAGGTTTGCCCCAAGCCGGAGTTTTTTTATCTCCGTTTCGATTGCGCCTTTGGATTTTTCCAGGATGTTCTGGACATCGCGATCGGCGCCAACAAGACTTTTCAAGCTCAGACGAATATCGCGAAGCGTTCCTTGCATATCAGGAATTTCTCGTTCCAGTAGAAGCAGAGCTTCCGGCAAGGAATTCATTTTTTTTTGGGAAAAAGCTTCTCTGAGGGCTTCTACGAGATCATTTTGAAGTTCGCCCAGTTCGGCGAAGGAGACCTCTCGCTGGTCAAGGAGCGGAAGCAGCCGTTCGGATGTCGGGGTTCCTTCAATAAACGTTCGGTCCGCGGACGTCAGAAACAAATAGATCGCAAGAATTCGATCCAGGCATCGGACGATGGACTCGCGGATGTCAGCGTTCATAACTTTTTCCCGGGCTGGGGCGGGGATTGGGAATCTTGAGGCTGGCCAAGGGGCGACTGGGGGGCACGCGGCTGGGGAGTGGCCGCCTGAGGAGTGGGCACCTGAGCAAAACGCTCGAAAAGATTTTCCGAAAAAAGTATGGTCTCTTTATGCATTGCAAAAACAGCCTGGCCGTTTCGATCGACCCCATTGAATGTTTCGATTATTGCCACCCCGGTGCGACCAAGCTTGTTGATGGCGACAATGAACTCGAAAGGCCAAAAGAAGCCCTTGAAACCAATCGGGGCATGGGGCATCTTCCGATCGCCGATCATGAGGAAGATCGGAAAATCCTTTTCCTCAAAGCAGTTGAAGAACCAGTTCGATTGGTCCCAGGCGAGGAAGGTGTCTTTCTGATTTATCGAGTACGTCCGCTTGGCTCTTTCGGTGAAGTTAATGCTTCCGACAATGATGTCGGAGCCGTCGGTATGAGCGAGTTTTTGCTCGATAATGTTGATCGTGAGAGGCGTGCCTCGTTTTTCAAAGACGATGGTTTCGAGTTTCATGATCGAGTTGTATCGATCGATGACCATCGGTTGGCTTTTGAAACCGAGTGCCATCTTGAGGCGGCCCTGGAGACGCTCATATTCCTGGTGAAGCGTGTTGCTGAGGGTTTTCAGGTGAACGATCTGATCGGGCTCCGCCTTGAATTTGATGTTTGCTTTACGCAATTGATTCTTGACATCAACGAACTCAGCGAGTGCTTTCTTGACAGCGACCTGCTCGTCTGCAACCGTGCGCTTCTTAACGCCTTTTCGAAGCTCGGAAACCCCGCCGATCTCGCGGATCTCCTCGGAAATGCCACTCATCGTCAGGCCTTGTTTCCCATGACGGACAACGCTCAGGAGCCTTTCCAATTCTCCTTGAACCATTTGCGCGGTCGGATACCGATTGGCGGGGTCTTTGGAGAGCAGCTTCAGAACAATCTGTTCCAGCTTCTGCGGGATCTGTGAGAACAGTTGGCGAGGCGGAGGGAAGTTCCATTTCGTTTGCGCCAGGAAAACTTCCATTTCCCGTTTTCCTTCGAAGGGAAGTCTTCCGGTCAACTTCTCATACATGAGAACTCCGAACGAAAAAAGGTCGGAAAGGGAATCAACGGGCTTGCTAGTCAATTGCTCGGGGCTGGCGTAGACGACGGTGTAAAGGCGTTCGGCATTCCCTTCGAGATCGTTGTCATCTTTCACATATTTGGCGATTCCAAAATCTATGAGGCGCGGATCGTAATCGTTTCCATGCAGGATGATATTCTGAGGTTTGATGTCACGATGAACGAGCCCGGATTTGTGAACGTACCCGATGGCTTCGAAGCACCTGATAAAGATCGACAGGTATTCTTCCATGGAGGGGGCAGACTGCTTGACTCCGAGGGTCGTCGCGGAATGGCTTCTTGGGAATGCGTCCATGGAAAGACCCTTCACGTATTCCATGGCGAGGTAGTAAAAATCCCCGTCCTTGCCGGCGTCCACGAACTTCACGATGTTTGGATGATTGAGGCTCTTGAGAATCTTTCCTTCAAGGACAAAACGGTCGACAACAGCCGGAATAGCGGCGCATTCAGGTGAAAGAATCTTGATCGCGACCATTTTCTCGGTTTGAAGCTCGTAACCGATATAAACGGAGCCCATCCCACCGCAGCCGATCAGATCCAGGAGGGTAAATTTTTTTAGGACGGGTTGGGAAAACGACATAAAAGCTCCGCGGGTTAGCTATAAAACCTTGACTATTACTACTTCTTGCTGGTTGCGATGAAATCGATTCGTTCCTGGGCGTTCTTTGCGATCTTGGAATTGGGCTTTAGACGAATGACTTCCGACCATTCTTTTTGGGCTTCGGCGAACAACCCTTTCTTGAAGAAGCTGTTTCCAAGATAGTAATGCTGGTTTTCGTTCGATGGCTTGATTGCCAGGGCGCGTTTGTACGTTTCGACTGCCTTCTCAACGTCATTGTTGCTGTAATACATGAAAGCCAGCCAGTCGAGAAGATCGACGTTGTTTGGGTCGGAAACCAGAAGCTTTTCAACTTCGGCAATTCCTTCTCCGGTTCCGGGGGTGTATTTCGTCAGCAGCTCTTCTTCTTCTTCTTTTTTCATCTGGTTTGAAAGGTCGGACCCCGACAAAACCTGCTTGAAACGTTTCGATGCCACGGATTCCTTTTTGTCCCCACCTGGATTTTCGGCCGGAGGTGTTTCCATGTTACCGCCTTTATCCTTTGAGACGAGCAAAATAACCACAATAGCCACGAGAACGACCACCCCACCGATAATCAGCAATGTTACCAAATCCACAGTGCTACCTCCTGGATACTATTTCAACGTATCGAGCTAAGTTCGTGAACTTCATTTGGCCTACCATGAAGATGTACAACCCCAATTCGCGAGAACCTTTTTCAAGCGCCGGAACGAGTATCTACCCGGAACTTCGACCGGAACCTCATCGAAGAAAATCACCACCACGGTGGAATTATCCACACCTCCGGCCTCATTGGCATCATCGACGATCGAACGACCCACCCCGCCAAAGGGTTTGCGCAAAAGGCCTTCCTGGAGGCGTTCCCGGAGGCGTTTGTCGGAAACCATTCCGGTGACGCCGTCCGAGCAGAGGAACATGATATCGCCTGGCTGAATATCTATCAGGGAAGTGTCCACGGTGATGAATTCCCTGACCCCAAGCGCCCGGCTGAGAATATGCCTTGCAGGATGATTTTTCGCCGCTTCGGGTGTGAGCCGTCCGAGCCGGACCTGCTCGGCAACCAGAGTGTGATCGGTGGAAAGCATTTCAAGAGAATCATTGCGGAGAAGATAGGCTCTTGAATCGCCAACGTGCCCAAGGATAGCCTGTTTGCCTGAGACCAGGAGTGCCGTGAGGGTAGTTCCCATGCCGGATAGCTTCGAATCCAGTTTCACCTGTTCCCAGATCGCGGAGTTTGCCTCGGCAAAAGCCGACTCGACCAGGGCGGCCGAAACTTCCTTTTCTCGGAAATTGGAGAGCCAGCGTTCAAGAGCATTCACAGCCAGTCTGGAAGCCACTTCCCCCGCCGCGTGACCGCCCATGCCGTCGGCAACGGCAAACAACGACACGCCCGCGCTCAACGCGGGTTCTGACCATGGCGGGACAATCAGA
Source organism: bacterium CG2_30_54_10 (assembly GCA_001872985.1). Lineage (GTDB taxonomy): Bacteria > Muiribacteriota > Ozemobacteria > Ozemobacterales > Ozemobacteraceae > CG2-30-54-10. The sequence goes on from MNYA01000348.1 coordinate 3,888, forward strand.
AAACTGTCCTCATTGTTCGAGCGAACCCGCCCTTTGTCAGTATGGGTAGAGATTTCCAAGGGGCCTTCCCTGCATCTGGAATTCGAAGTTCAACGGTGGATTATAGCGTGGTTGCACCGGGCGGTCAAGGAAAGCAAACAAACCGTGATAAACAAAAGGTACCGTAAGAGTTTAGCGGTTTGAAATAAGAAAGACGAAGAAAGCTGGGAAAACGAAAAAATAGAAAAAAGGAAAGGATTTTTTTGCCGCAGATAAACGCGGATTAACGCAGATCTGGAGGGGAAGGAAAGAAAGTAAGAGTTTAGGTAGACCCTCGCCGAAAAGGTCCTTTTTCAGCAGGCATGGAAAATC
>MNYA01000399.1 GCA_001872985.1 bacterium CG2_30_54_10
GGCTTGAAGCCGCTGCCACGTTGGGCCGCCACATTGTACAAAGGTCGCACCCAAAAGTAATGCAGGCTTGTATAAAGGCCTTTATGTGCCTTGCACTCTCTCTGTGGTTCATATCGTTTCCTTTCCCATTTGGTAAAATGTGAAACCACCCGAAGTTAAATCGCCCGATGTTTCCGATTCTGGTATCATGTGGTCAGCTTTGATTTTTTCCAAAGGAGTAAAGATGTGCTGCGTTTTATCAACATGAAGGCTCCGCTCGCCAAAGCTTTGTTCCTTTTTGGTCTGCTTCTGGCGCTGTCCGGCGCCAGTTGGTCTCTTGATTCTTCCGCGGTTATTGGGGGCGAACAGTCTCTGATCGCCTACCTGAACGTTGGAACGGCCTACCGGCAGTTGATGGAGAATCTGGCCAAGATCGACATCCCCGAAAGCGGGCCGATTAAAGAACAACTTCAGAACGTTGTGAGGATAGCCTTAGCAAACTTTACTCGTACCAAAGGAAGAGCCAGGGTGAGGCTCTGCACTTGCAATCAGCGGATTTTGATGAATGCGATCGATAGATACAATGTCGATCATGCCACTCCTCTCAATGTCCTGGATTACGACGCCCTCACCGGTGGGAAATATCTGATGGACCCGGCGGAATGCCCGGACAAGGGAAAATACTCAATCGAGGGTGATCTTCTGAAACACGGTGAGGTTTCCTGCTCCATTCACGGGAGTGTCGCGCACCCGAAGGACCCCTCAAATGGGAAGAATGACAGCACTGCTCCTGACGTTTTCCCGCCCTCGAGGGACGAAAATCGAACACCCATGATGCCATAGAGATCTGGCTGGCGATTCCTTATGGGTCCTGGCGACTGGCTGCTGGTCACCCCCCCACGAAACCTGACCCTCCTTTCCGACAAAGCATTCGAGTTCGGGATCAAGGAATACCGGGTTCGAGGTGGGCCGCATCCAGAACATGTATCTGGCCGGCAAGAACTTCACCGATGCCCGCCCTGGCTACCCCTGCCCTTTACCCATAAAGCGAATCTTCCGTTGACAGGGGTGAAAGTAGACGCGGCATCCTGCCGCGTTAAGCGGCGGGACGCCGCTTCCACATTTTTTTCTCCTTTTCATTGAGATGATTATAAGAAAAATGAGATGGGCATTTGATGCGAAGTTCAACAATACATTTGACTTATGGGTAAAGAGCAGGGCTACCCTGCCAACCTCCCGGACATGGACCCCTCTTCGCGAAGATCTGATTTTCCGCGATTTCCCTTTTCGCCCATCCGGAGCCCGATAACGGAATCCGGCTGAGAGGCGCTGTTTCAGGAAGCCAGGGCGGCCGCCCAGGGAAGGTGTTGAAAGCCTTCGCTGGTCCGAAAGGTCTCGGCGGATGCGGAGATAAGAGTGCCGCCGGCGAAGTGTTCCGGCCAGTCGCGGGCCAGCCTTCGGAGCCCAGCGAAGTGGTTCGGTTGAAGGGTCTGGGAGCTTTTGATCTCGATGGCCTGGAGTTTCCCGGCCGTTTCGATGATCAGATCGATCTCGAGACCGTCCTGGGTGCGAAGGAAGGACAGAGGTGCCATCTGGCCGAGATGCAGGAATCGTTTCAGAACATCAGTGATGATCATGGTCTCGAAGAGGTGGCCGAATTGAGGGCTGCCATGGAGGGTTTCCGTATCATGCAGTCCCATGAGATAGGAAGCCAGCGCGGTATCGAGAAAATACAATTTGGGGCTTTTCACCAGACGTTTTCCAAGGTTCCTGAAAAAGGGAGAAAGAAGGAATACCTGCCCTCCGCTCTCCAGTAATGAAAGCCATCTTTTCGAAGTGGGAACGCTCACCCCGATTTCCCTGGCAAGTTCCGAGAGGTTGAGGATCTGCCCGGTCCGGATGGCGCACATTCGCACGAAAACCTCGAATTGTCGGAGATCTCCGATTTGAGCGAGGTTGCGGATGTCGCGTTCAAGATAGGTCGCGATGAAGGAACTGCACCAGAGCGAGCGATCCACCCGTGGGCGACTGGCAATTTCCGGATAACCGCCCCGCAAGAGATGATTTGCCAAGGTCATTTTGATGGGCGCCTGCATGATCGTCCGAGGCTTGAGGAAGGCGAGGGGGTCCTTTGTTCGATCTCCCCGGCCGATCTTTTCCGCGAAGGAAAATGGGAGAAGAGAAAGGACGGCGGCCCGACCGGCCAGTGACTGGCTCACACCTGCCATGAGCGCGAAGTTTTGCGAGCCGGTCAGGAGCCATTGTCCAGGAGCGCGGTACTCATCGATCCGGGTTTTGAGATAGGACAGAAGTTCGGGAACGTATTGGATCTCATCAATGATCAGAGGGGCGGGGTGGGCCTCCATGAAGCCTAGGGGATCTTCGCGGGCGCGACCTCGAACATCGGGATTTTCGAGGGAAATGTAGCGATGGGACTTCCCAAATGCCTGCCGGAGCAGGGTGGTCTTGCCGGATTGGCGGGGGCCGGTGACGACAATAGCGGGAAACGTCCTGGCCGCCTTTCGCAGAACGGCTTCCAACGTACGTGGTTTCACGACTCCAGCATAACCCTGAAAATTTAACTTTTCAAGTTAATTTTAAAGGCGAACACCACGGGTTGCCACAAATCTTCCCAAAAATGGCCTGAAAGGTCAACCCAACACCGTCGAACGTCCCCCAGAATTGCTCGGTTACAGCTTTTGAACCATCGTCATTAATCGCACCAGCAAAATTCTGCCAGGTCTTTAACACCGCTTCCGATGGTGACGGTTCCGTGATTCCGACGATCACCTTGAGCTTGAAAGCACCCCAGGCTCCCTGGGGATCGGTTATCCGAACATTGATGTTGGCCATTCCCGGGTAATCGGGTGCGGTCCAGATCGCCCGAAAGGTGTCGGTCGTGTTTGCAAGTCTGCCTTTGTCGGCTTCCCAGGTCACGTACAACCTTCCCTGATCCTCGGGGTCGCCCATCTGAGGCGGAAGCGATAGGGGTAAGAACCTCACCCGGTCCTATTTCGCTGCATGAAACGCCCGTAACTTCTCAATAAAGGGGGGCGCGTACCCCCTTGTATTGAGAAGTTACAACTTTCCCACGCCGCCTATTCATGGATGGGACTGCCCCAGCGGCAGTTTAAATCGAGTTTTTCCCTGCCAACCAGTTCCATGACTTCTGCGGAAATCGCCGGCTGCTTCATTGAGGAAAGGCGTGCTACAATGCTGAGCAGACGATGAAAATGGGGGTTTTCCATGGAACATCCGATAAAGAAGCAAAAGGGCGGGGTCACCTATTCGGAGTATCTGTCATTGCCGGAAAGCAAATGCGTAGAGCTGATCGATGGGGAACTTTACGACATGTCGCCTCCGGGGTCCCCCCTTCATTCGGAAATCATCACCAACCTGGTCTTGGAAATCGGGGGATTGTTGCGCGAGGGGCACTGCAAAGTCCACGCCGGGCAGCTTGGAGTGTCCTTTCCCCGGGGCGGGGCCAAGGGCTCCGACCAGATGGATGTTGTGATCCCGGACATCGTGGTCGTGTGCGACCAGGCAAAGATCGACGGCCGCGGGTGCAAGGGTGCCCCGGACCTGATCATCGAAGTTCTTTCGCCGAGTTCCACTTCCCACGACCAGGTCCGCAAGCTCAACCTTTACGAGCAAAACGGGGTTCCCGAATTTTGGATCGTGCAGCCCGAGGGCATAGTCATGGTCTTCTCCATCCAGGAGGCCAGGCGATACGGCCGCCCCCGAACCTATGACCGAACGGGAAAGATCACCTCGGGCATTCCTGGCCTGACAGTTGATTTGAAGAGGATTTTCCCGGCTCCGACCAACGTTGTCCGGGAAAAACCCCGGCGTTACAGAACCAAGGGAACTCCCCGATCCACCGGGTCGAACGGTGAAAACAACGGGTAGCGGCAGGGAAACTCCTTTGGGCAAACTCCACGCATCGTATGAGTTTAGCGGATTGAGAATAGTATGAACTGGATTCCCGCCTGCGCGGGAATGACAAAGGTTCAGAGGTTTCTGTCGTC
>MNYA01000273.1 GCA_001872985.1 bacterium CG2_30_54_10
AAACCGGGGGGCCCGCCCCAGGCGGACGATGTCCCAGAGCCGCCACAAAACTATCCAGCTGATTCCCGCGTAAAGAAGCCCCGCTACCAGCAGCAGGAGGCCCGGGAGCGGAGGAAGGCGGGCGCCGACGATCAGCTGCCCCCCTTCGACGATCTGGCTGACCGCGAAAAGTCTTCCCAGGGCAATCCTTTCACCTGGCTCGTATTTCAGGGACTCTTTGCAAGCCTTGAACTGCTCTGTATTCCAGCCGGCCGACAGGATTGGGTTTCCTCCCCGGGGCTCGAAGCCGACCAGGGTATCGCCGTCCTTCTGACCCGGGATCCCCCGTGAAAACCAGAACTCCGGGTGGAGGTGATCCACGTGGATCAACGCCAGGAGGCCTGCCAGCCGGTCGTTTCCCAGACCCGGGCTCCACAAATAGAATCCGTGGGTGGGGAAACCTGTTTTGTCGTCGCTCAACCATTGCACCGTTCCCGGGCGGCCACGGAGATAGCGGGTTCTGGAAGGAGCTTCGAGCAAAAGATAAGGTGGAGACGCAAATAGCTCCGGGATCTTGTCGGGGGGCGTATTCAGCGGAGTTCGCAGATGCTCGAAAAGGTTCTCCACGGCTGCGGAGGCAACTCCAATGGGGGAGACCAGGCGGCCGGATCCATCGAAAAGGAAGACCTCGACGCTGCCTGATGGAAACCGGGAAACCACCTGTTCTGCAAGGCCGGCAACTTTGGGAGGAAGAATGAGATCCATGCCGATCTTCCTTGCCTCTTTCCTGAGTCCCTGGCCAAAGACATTGTGGACTTCCGGAATCAGCGTGAAACGGGCAAGTTCCTTCTCGAGCCGTGAGACCAGTTTCTTCGCTTCACGCCCTTCATGAACACGCAACGCGCTTCCGATGAGCATCAGCAGAAGAAAGGCGGGAATGGCCCACAGCGTTCCGCACAGCCCGAACCATCGGAGGCGCTGGTTCTTCCGGTTCATCAGCGCTTCTCCGCCGACCGGATCGTCAGGAAGGTTTGTTCAGGAACCACGTCTGTTTTCAAGTGCCCCAAACGAATCGAATCCATCAGAATGGCGCCAAGATCCTCGACGCCTTCGACCGGACGGGTCTTCAGCATCAGCAACCACTCCAATTCGCCGGGGTTGAGGCCGCTCCCAGGCCGAGCGTCCGGTGACAGGAGTCCCGGAACCGCGAGTATCATGAACCCTTTTTCCGGGAGAACGCAGCGGTTGGAACCTTTGTCCGAGGCGTCTTCGGCCAGATCGCAAATTTCCGGTGGCGCACCGGGTTCCCAAGATGCCTTCTGGAAATGGCCTTTCCAGGCCATTTCGATCTTTCCCTGGGCTGGGGAGATCCTGCCCAGGAGAAGGTGAATGCCTGAGGCGACCCCTATCATGTTCGAGGGCTGGGCCGGCACGGCCCAGTGCATGCAGAAGCGCCAAACCTCTTCCAGAAGGGCGTCCAGATCGGGCCGGCCCTGTGCCAATCGGATCCGCAGATGGGCCTTGGCTGCGGCCAGGAGCAACGCCGACCCGACCGCGTGTCCGGGGAGTCTGATGAGGCCGACCCCGGCTTCCTCTCCGGGAAGCTGAAAAAGGTCGTAGATTCCACCCCCGACCTGCGATTCAGAACTTGCCCTGCCGGCGATTTCCAGGTGGCCCAACCTCAGGGAGCCACGGGGAAGAAGCTGACGCTGGATCACACCGGCGGCTCCCAACTCTTCCATTTCTATCATCAGGCCGTTCACTCCCACAGCGAGGTACTCGAGTTCGTCTCCGGAACCGACATCCACGCGTTGGCTGTAGCGGCCGGTCGCCAGGTTTTCGAGCCCAGTGAAGAGGTTCTGTACCGGTTGCAGCACAAGGGAAGAAAAAATGGCGCCCAGCCCCAAGGTGAACGCGAGCTGTATTCCTGCCAGGAGGATCATTCCAAAACGAAGCCACCGGGTTTCCTCGACGATGGGCGCGGTGGGAAAGCCGAGGCCGAGCTGGAACCCCCTGAGATTGGCCCCTGGCTGCCCGACGAGTTCCCAGGTGGAGGTTCCAAATCTCGCGGTCAGGAATCTCACGCTGCGATTCTGGTTAACCAGGCCATGAAGTCTGATCACCGGCTCGAATCTGCGTTGCCGGTCGGGCTTCCGCATGGGTCCGATCTCTTCTTCAGGAAGCCCAAAAATCTCGAAGGTGAAGGGAACGGGAAAGGAAACCCGGCGCCATCGTTGTCGAAGCTTTTTCAGGTAGAGTCGCTCGGCGACATCATGGTTGAAAATGCCGATGATTGCTAGAGATTCCCCGCTTTTGTTCTGAAAAAACTGGCCAAATCGGACCACGCCGAATTTGCCAACGCGAAAATCCGAGATTTCGCCCGGATGATGTACCAGACCTTCCGCTGTGTATCTGATGATTGGTGATGACTTTTCCAAATCCTGCGGGAGATCGTCTTCGGCGGTTGTTTGAATATCCTTTCGATGACGGAAGGCCAGGGAGATTCCCCTTGAAAACAACTGATCTGACTGCCCCCCGAAAGTTGTTGCTTCCGCGCGGGTCACCGTAGGGGTCGATCGTTGCCTGATCCTTCCCCCGGAATCTGAGATATAGATGAACAGCCACTCGCGCCATGCCCGGTCGAGTCTTCCAAGGGCTTTTCCCAGCCCCCGATCGTCAGATGTCTCCGCCAACCGGTCCACCAGGCGCTGGAAACCTGCCTCCAACCTCTTTTTGAAGGCTGGGAACCCCGAATCGGCCTTGGTCAGCAAAGCGGCTGCTTCCTTCCGGCGATCTCTGATGGCGGCCCGTTCCCGGACGGCCAGGTAATCCCCGGCGAACCAGAGCAAGAGAAGGCTTCCGCAGAGACCGGAAAGGCCAAACAACCCCATCAACTGAAGACGGATCGGGACTCCCCGGCGGTTGATCCACCATAGGAGGGCTGTGAGAAACCCGAGAGCCGCAGCGGAAGAGGCCCCCACCTGCCAAGCGTGGATCATGAGCCAGGATGAGGTTGGGGCGAACGGGATCGAACCGACCAACAGGAATCGTCGCTCGAGGATTTCGCTTCGATACAGCCTTCCGCCGACCTCCATTTCGCACCGATCGACCAGGGCAGGGTGGCACGAGGGGTCATGGCCTTGCAACAGGAGGATTTTTTCAACACCACCCAGATCCTGGAGGGCGAAGGAAAAAAACGCCGGCGCGAGAGGAGAAATTCTTGCCAGCGCTTCCCGGGCCAGCGTGTCGGGGTTGATCTCGGCACGCTCGAAGACGGCCATGGCGAACCCACGTTTTCCCTTGCTCAAACTACAGGGAAAAACTCCGGCCAGCTTTGGAATGCCGAAGCTCGAAAGATCCAGTAGCTTTCCGGGATTGCGTGCCATCGGCGCCAGGCTGTTCGCGGACCCCATCATCCGATCGACCACCCGCCTGGTTCGGGAATCCAGAGACAGGTTTTCGCTCCTGGATGCCCGGACCGCTCGGAAGCATTGTTCTGACGCGTATTCCAGACCTGGGGTGGCGCCGGGTGCGGAAACCCGCTTCCCGTGGGAATCAAAAAGAAACAGCCGGCCGCAGGGAAGAAGGGTGGCCCCGATCCTGGAGGCTTCGGCCCGGTTCCAACGGAGGGCGCGGCAATACCGATCGAGACGGTCCTGACCCCAGGTAATTCGCTGCGAAAGACGGAAAACATGGGCCATGATTTCCCGTAAATCCGTGCGAGAGGCCAACCGCTCCTCATCCCATCGCCGCGTCTCGAGGTCTTCAATCAGCCACAGAAGCGCGGCCCATGGGATTGAAAAAAGGGCGAAAAGCACCAGAAACCAAGTGATCAGCCTCGATTTCCGATTCATTCCCCGGGAACCTCATCTCTCGTCTTTCAGGAAGACACCCGGAAAGGGTGCAATCGCTGAAGAAGGGTGCAACCGTTGAAGCATGTCAAGGCTTTTGACAACTCAGGCTGTGTCGGAAGACCCGAAAAGTGGCGGAGGCTTGAGAGCCTCCGCTGTGGCCGCT
>MNYA01000360.1:0-1304 GCA_001872985.1 bacterium CG2_30_54_10
GCCTGGCTTGGGCCTCCACCCTTGGGATCCTGCTTCTACTGGTCGTGTACGGATACCCTTTTTTCCATCCTGCCTGGATGCCCGAGTTCAGTCGCGAACTTAACCAAGCCTGGGCCGGGTTACAGGCCGGGATCCTGTTCGGTTTCAATATCGGAATGACCGGTTTCCTTCTCCGCCGAATCTCGATTGCCCTTGGGTTGGCTGATGATTACGCAGTCCATTTTTCGGTTGGCCTTTTTATCCTGACAGGCCTTGTTCCGTTTTTTATCCTTGCTGTATTCCAGGATCTGGGTCGAACCCCGGAAATTCCTTCGATTTTTTTCATTTCTCCGCTGTTGATCGGGGAAAAAAGATATCAGGCATCGGTCATTATTGTCCAGATGATCTGGGCTGCCTTGAACGCCATCCTCAACATCTCCTGGATTTACGAAAAATGGGCGGCGTTCGTTCCCCCCGCTCTGCCAGTGGCAACGCTTGTGAGGCCGGTTTCAACGCAGGTTTTGATTCCGATTCCGGTTCCGGTTGCAGTCAAGGAAAAGGTGGACTGAAATGGGCGAAATGGAGCGAACTTTCTTGCGTGAAGGCGAGGCCGCGGGAGCCCCCTACCGGTTAGGGGTTCCCAGCCAGTTGCAGCGCGGCCTTGGCGGAATCCGCGTCGGACGCGGCGTCGGCAGCTCTCTTGAATTCCTGGATCACCGGGAATACCAACCGGGTGACGACATCCGCCACATCAACTGGAATGCTCTGGCCCGCAGCGATCGGCTCACGATCAAACTTTTCAGGGAAGAGGTGTCGCCACACGTCGATCTTCTGATCGATGGATCACGATCGATGGCCCTGGAGAAGTCCGAAAAAGCTCGCGCGGCTCTTGGGCTTGTCGGGTTGTTGGCAAAAGCCGCGGAAAACGCCGGTTTTACCTGCTATCCTTGGCAGATCAAAGCAGGATGCGATCGGATTTACAATGGCCACCTGCCTCCCTCTTCATGGGAAGACATCGAGTTGTCCCATTCCGGCGATGCTGGGTCCGCGCTCGGGCGGCTTCCACCGAGGTTGCGGCCGCAAGGGCTGCGAATTCTGATCAGCGACCTGTTGTGGGAGGCAGACCCTTCCTCGATCATGCGCATTCTGGGAAACCAGGCCGCCGCGGTACTGGTGGTTCAGATTCTCGCCACGAGCGAGGTTCGGCCTTCATTCCTTGGAAACATGCGCTTGGTCGATGCCGAGACCGGTCGAGAAGAGGACATCTTCATCGATCAGGCGGCCCTGGCAAGATATCAGGCTCAACTTTCCCGCCACCAGGAACA
>MNYA01000360.1:1317-5303 GCA_001872985.1 bacterium CG2_30_54_10
TTCTCGCCTGCCGCAAGGTCGGTGCGAGCATGGTCACCCTGGTCGCGGAGGCCCTTGTCGGATCATGGAAGCCTGTTCCGCTCGTGGAACAGCAGTTCCTGATGGCGGTGTGACGATGGCAAATATTTTCCCGAAATTTATTGAGCGGATAAGATGGCTTTGACTTTGACATTCTCAGCCGCCCTGTGGGGAGGCGTCGCCGTTGTTGCGAGCCTTCTGGGGATTTATTTCTTCCGCACCCGTTCCAAGCCCCAAACGGTCGGTTCACTCCTTCTCTGGGCCGAGCAAAGACGGCCATCCGAGGGTGGTAGATGGCTTCAACGGCCGCAGATGCCGCTTCTGCTGGCTTTGGAGATCATGACCGTCGTGCTGATAGCGCTTGCGGCGGCCAGTCCGCGAGGGGTTTCATCATCCCAGGCGATTCCTCTTCTCGTGGTGCTGGACGACTCCTACTCAATGAAGGCGGGAGGTGACGACTCCGCGCGGTCTCAGGGAATGCGTGCCGTAGAGAAGGAAATCGTCGACCATCCGGGGTATCAGGTTCGCCTGATTCTGGCAGGCGCGCGCCCGGAGTTTCTTGGTGAGACCTGCCGCGCGGTTGTCCAGATAAAAAGTCTCTGGCAAGGCTGGAAATGCGGATCTCCGGTTGGTGAGCTCGATCTTGGCATTGCCCTGGCCCGCGAGACGCGTGATTTCAGCGCCCGCATTCTGGTGATCACCGACCACCAGCCGCCCGAAGGTTTTTCCGACGGGCGTATGCAATGGTGGGCTTTCGGCAAAGCCCGCCCGAACTTCGCTTTCATAAACGCCGGAAGGACGATGTTCGGCGAGAAAGACCGCTTTTTTGTCGAACTGGCCAATCTTTCATCGAGCCCCATGCGGGTTGGCGGCCAGGTCGAGAACGGCTCCCTTCGCCCGTTTTCCCTGGATATTGCGCCTCGCGATTCGAGAAGGGAGGTTTTCGATATCGATTCCGCCACATCGCCTATACGGGTGCGCCTCCCCCCGGACGATCTCACGATCGATGACGAGGTGGTTCTCCTTCCGCCTCAACAGCGTCTGGTCAAAACTTCGGTACATCTGGGTTCCGGCCCTTTGCAGGGCCTCGTGGAACGCGCGTTGGCGGCTACCGGGTTTATCGAAGCGGCGTCGGGCCCTGCGGACTTATTGATCCGCGGGGACGTCGGAATACCCGCGCTTCCGGGGCTTTCCGCGCTACCTGCGCTTCCGGGGCTTTCGGAGCGTCCAGGGCAATGGGTGATGGAGTTTCAACCCGTGTTCGGAGCGAGCTCTTTCGTCGGCCCCTTCGCGATTGACCGAGAGTCTCCTCTTGCGGAAGGACTCGCCCTCGAAGGCGTAATTTGGGGAAGCACTGCAACGGGGACGCTTCCCGGTAGTCCCGTGATTTTTCTGGGAAATGTCCCGCTTCTTACCGAGGAGCGAAAAGCCCGGGGGGGCCGCTTGTTTCGGGTGAGTTACGATGTCGGTCGTTCGAATTTCCACAACACTACGAATTGGCCGATTTTTTTCTGGAACCTTGTCCGGTGGCGGCAGTCGCTTCTTCCCGGAATTCCACAACCCAACCTTCGGCTCGGTATGGAGGCGCATCTGCAAACCATCCCCGGCCAGCCCGATGCGAAGGTCACGGCGCCAGATGGCGAGATCCTGATGGTTAAATCGGCCGGCGAGGGCGCTGTGTTTCTTCCTTATACGCCAGGCATTCACACGGTTGAGAACGGGAGCGAGAAGTTTGCGTTCGCGGTCAACTGCCTGAACAAAAAAGAATCCGACCTTTTTCAAAGCAGCTCCGGGCAATGGGGAGACTGGACGAAATCCGAGAATTTCCGTCAGGAATCGCTGGATCTGAGCTGGGCCTTTCTATTGCCGGCGGCCCTGCTTCTTGGGATTCATTTGCTCCTGATTTCCGCTGCCAAAGGGGGGATTCGCCCATGATCCTGCTTGCGCCCGCCTGGTTGTTGCTTCTGATTCCCTTTTGGATGCTTCTTTTTCTGAAACCTCCGCCATCAAGATGGACTTGGTGGCTTCGGGCCCTGGTTTTCCTGCTTTTGGCTCTGGCGCTCGCGGAACCGATCGTTTCACTCCCCGGAAGGGATGGCGTTCTGGTCGTCGTCGCCGACCGAAGCCGGTCGATGCCTCCGGAGGCTGACACTCAGCATCAAGAGACGATCAACCGGGTGCGTGCCGCAATGCCCGAACACGGACGCATGGCGGTCGTTTCCTTCGGCGATACCGCAGCGGTGGAACTCGCCCCTGGAAATGCGCCTTTTACTGGGTTTGTACAAGAAATTGGCCGAGACGGATCGCTACTGGGCGAAGCTTTTGACAAGGGCGTTTCCCTCATTCCTCAAGATTCCCCTGGAAGAATTCTGATACTCTCCGACGGCAACTGGACGGGCGCGGATCCGGCGAGGGCGGTTCACAGGGCTGGTCGTCGCCGCCTTCCGGTGGATTATCGGCACTACGGCCGGAGCGGCATGCTCGATCTGGCACTCGATCGGATTGACATTCCCACGCTCGTGCAGGCCGACGAATCATTTCTGATCACATGCTGGATCCGATCGCCGGTCGCCCAGGAGATCCGGTTTGAAGCCTGGCGCGGAAGTGAGCTGATGGCGAATGGAAAGCGCCAGGTTCCCAGTGGTGTGAGCCGTGTCTTTCTGAAAGACAAAGCCGGCACTGAAGGCGGATTGCTGCGCTACACGTGCAAGGTAAGCGCCTTGGCCCCGGATCCGGTTCCTGAGAACAACACCGGGGTTGCCCTGCTCGGAGTGGCGGGTTCCCGTCCGTTGTTGCTTGTCACCAGGAATCCTGCATCCACCTTCCCAAGGCTCATTGAGTCCGCTGGGGTAAAGATCCGGACTGTCGGGCCGGGCGATCTGGCCTGGAGTCTCGATGAGCTGGCCAAATACTGCGGAATCGTCCTTGACAATATTCCGGCACGGCAGCTTGGCGTTCATGGAATTCAGACCCTTGCTGCATGGCTGAACGAGGCGGGCGGAGGTCTCCTGATGTCGGGCGGGCAGAACTCATACGGGCCGGGCGGGTATTTCCGATCGGTTCTCGATCCGCTGCTTCCAGTTTCGATGGAGCTTCGAAGCGAGCACCGCAAGCTCGCCATGGCAATCGTGATCGTCATGGATCGCTCCGGAAGCATGGCCATGGCGGCCGGCGGCGGCAAAACGAAAATGGATCTGGCCAACCTGGCCGCCTGCGAAGTTGTGGGATTGATGTCGCCGATGGATGAGCTGGGCGTCATTGCCGTGGACAGTTCTCCGCATGTGGTGGTTCCTATCGGGCCGTGCGAGCAGAAAGGCGACATTCGTAACAAGATTCTTTCCGTCGAATCAGAAGGCGGCGGGATCTTCGTATACGAAGGCCTGGAGGCCGGCGCGCAGATGCTCAACTCGGCCAAAGCCAAGACCAGGCACATGATTCTGTTCGCTGATGCCTGCGATTCGGAACAGCCCGGCCATTACTGGGAAATTACTGAAAAATGCCGTAAGGCTGGAATGACGGTAAGCGTGGTGGGCCTTGGTGAATCAACCGACCCTGATGCCCCGCTGTTGGTCGATATCTCCAAGCGGGGCGAAGGTCGCGTCTTTTTTACCCCCAATCCTCAGGAACTTCCCCGGATTTTCGCCCAGGACACCTTTGTGGTCTCTCGGAGCACCTTTGTCGACTCGGTGACGCCGTTCAAAATGGCCGCCGGAATGCAGACCATCACGCCGACTACATTCAGCAAAGCGCCTGACCTCGGTGGATACAACCTCTGCTACTTGCGTCCCGGGGCTACTCTTGGCGCCGCAACCGTTGATGAATACAAGGCTCCGGTCGTTTCCGCCTGGCAGGCCGGCGCCGGACGGGTAATGTGCTACGCGGGAGAACTCGACGGAAACTTCACCGGCCCTGTCGCCAAATGGAATCAGATCGGCGATTTTTTTTCGTGCCTTGCCCGTTGGGTTGCC
>MNYA01000402.1 GCA_001872985.1 bacterium CG2_30_54_10
TGACTGGTCAATGGCTGGCGCCCCAGTCGAATCAAGCCCCGGCGCCGAGCGGTTTCCCAGACTTGAACCCGTCGGCCTTCAAGGACGGGAGTTCCCTCAATCCGATAGTATTCCGGATCTTTTTGCTCGAAACTGGCCTCTTGTAAAGGTCGATCGGCTTGCAGAGTTCGATGCAAACGGATACATCGAATTCATGGAGCGAAACGAACCGGCCTTCCGAACCGCACCAACCCAGGCATTTGCGACACCTTCCCGTTTTTCCACGATCGGCCATTTGCAGAAGAGCGCCGCAATTGAAACCGTTTTTACCAGATCCGGCGTGGCGATTGTAGAGACGAGTATTGGCCTGCAAACTACTTCTACTGCGCCTGTAATTTCCCCGGTGGACCAGCAATTGCCAACGTTTTTCTCTGTAAGTTTAATGCGAGATGTTTTGATTCTCGACGCGAAGAGAACGCTGATTTCCAGGCCGCTAACTGAGCCGGCCGTTTTAAAAGGCGAAAGACTTTCGATCTGGGTTCAACTTTCTCGAGTTGAAGCAGGCCAACTGCAACTATCCGCTTGCGGTGTTGAACTGCGCTGCGATGGTTCGTGCGTGCCTGGATTTACGCCAAACTACAGTTTCAAGATTCTGCGAGGAGCTGGAAATTTCATTCTGTCCAGGTTGCCGGCGGCATATTACCGACTCAAAATGGGTTCTCTCTCGGCAGAGCGCTCCTTCATTATGGATCCGGATATTTCGGGGAGAAGCCCTCACCCCGAACCTCTCCCGCAACCGGAAGAGGGGGACCAAAGCCATGGCCTGCTTCCGCACGCGGGAGAGGGACGCCAATTTTATGGCCAAAATCATGCGTTGGGTAGTGACTCACAACTGGCTGATGCTACCGTGTCATTGCGAGGAGCGCCGGCGACCAAGCCATCCGGATCGGAGGGATTGCTTTGCTCCGCTCGCAATGACAATCGCCTATCAGTCAGGATGCATCACTATCAGGCTTTCCAGACCTCGCGCCAACACCTTTTGGCCGAAAGATTGATTGAGAGGGCTTTTCCGGCAATTTTTCCAAACCTTCCCGATTCCAAAACGATGGCTCCCAACTTCAAGGAAATGCCGTGTTTTTTCCGGAATCAAAGTTATCAAGAAGTAACTCCGGCATGCTCGCCCCAATACAGCATGTTCCCGGCCAGTCTCTCTGAGGGTGTTTCCGAAGGTTTTCATGGAGTTCCACGTTGGCATCAGCAAACTTTGGAAATAGTCAGTTCAACCCTGACAAAAACGCAAATGCCTATTCGCAGCCCGCTGACGCCGGATCTTAGAGACACCTCAGCGCGTGCCGACCAAACCATTTTGATATTCGACCGGAAGGAAACGGTTCTCACGTTCAGGTTCCCACAACCTGGGCCGGCGCTAATCAAAGCTCCGACAAACCCAGCTTCTGAGTCCGTTTTAATGGAAATTTCAATGCATCTGGCCGGCTTTCCGCCTTTCGCTAAGGAGCTCTCCATCCCGCCGAATTCCCCCATCAATCTCGATCGGCTCATGCGGGCAAGCGATTTTTTCCCTCCAGTGTTTCGTATGGCCGGTTACACCCCATGCGAGGCGTGGTTCCACATTCCATACAAAAATTTTACTTTGGCGACGTTTCATTCGGTCGTTTTCAAAATTGCAATTGCGGATGGAATCATTCCGATCGCGGAGAAAACCGCGCTGGTCGGAAATGCCGGATCAATCATCGAGACATCGTTCAAGTTTCACCCGACAAAGAAGCTCTCATCCCTGTATCATTTCAGGGCCGATCGATTTCCGGAATTCAGCAGCAGCAGGACTTCTCTCAAAGCATTATGCATTTTGCAATGGAAGAGTGTCGCATCGGAACCATATTCCAAACCTTTAATTCCGGAACCGGTTTCGCAATTAGTCCGGTTTGACATTATCGGTTTTCAAATGGACAAAACTCCGCTTCACGCACGCCGACAAACCCCGAAAGCTATTTTTCCCGATCGCCAACTTCAAATGAAAAAGCCTTCGGTAGTGGATGTCCTCTATAAGAACCTGGTCGAACGCTGGATCATGCTGATCAACCAGCCGTTGCCCTTCCGATTGAAGAAACGGGAGGCGGTTTCCTCGAAAATACCACTCCCCCGGTCGGTCAAACCCATGGGAACCGAAATCGCGCTCCAGACCCGCCCATTAGGATTGCATAGCCACATTAAGTTTTTCCCCAATCGTGGATGGCGAATCATGACTGCCCGCCTCCGCGATCTGCTTCATGTGGCAAAGCAGTCTTCGGAAGCTCCGCAGCGGTTCACCTCGCCAGGAAACCGGCCATGAGATTGTACTCGAGGCATGGCCTGACATGACCTTTCACAGCCAAACGCATCCTGACGAACCCGTTTTCGATAAACCGAAGCAAGGATCGGAAAAGAAAGTCTCGGTTCTGAAACGGTTATTTGGATTTGCGCCCCGCCCGCTTCTAGCCGGGAAAACTTTTCTGACGGGCAGCCCTCCGGCCGGAGGTCGGCGCTGTTACAGCGTCACGGGAAGCAGGTTGTTTGTTCTTAAGCTCGCTCTATCGCTGCCTCGCCCCAAAAGACGGTTTCCGGTTTCCCTTGCCTGTTTTGCGGCCCCTGAAGGCAGATTCGAACTCCACCGGCCTTGGCAGGCGCCTCGGGTTCTTCCATATTTTCCAAGAACCCTTCAAACATCTCCAGAACTTGTTTGCATTCCGATTCCAGGAGAATCCGGGGCTGCAGATATTCAAAGCCGTCCGCAGACGGTCGTGTTTCCAACTTCAACCGAATGCTCTCCAGGCAGGTTTTTCGAACGACCCACCATCCTCGTTTGTTTGCATTCGGAAAGCGAAGCCGGGCGGTGCCGCTGTCTTCCAAGCCAAAATGAAAAGCTGAGTGGATCGGCCTCAGCGGAGGAATTGATGATTTTGGGCAAAAGGATTACTGACCCGGCGGCTGTCGGAATGAGCATGACCACGGCTGGTATTTACGAAAAAAGAAGCGGCCCCAAGCTTTCCCCAAATGAAGGAGGCGCCCGGAAAAACCTTTCCTGGATCAGGCGTGCATTCACGGTCGATCCCGAAGCTGGGAAACCCGGCAGAGATTTCAGACAACCTTTTTTTCTCTTCGAAGCCGAGCCTTCAATCGAGATGGAAACTTCGCGGAATGACACGTTCGAACAATGCTTCAGCCGGCTTTTTCCCTTCCAGGTCAGGCGCGGAAGATCCGAACGCCGGGCCTTCCCCCGCCGGACGAGAGATCTGGTCGGCGCCCCTAATCCGATGAAGGAAACCCGCGCACAGAACGTCGGTCTCCAGCTCCTTGGTATTGCATGGATTTCCGCAAAAAGGGGCCTTTTGCCTGCGGTAATGCGTGGCGGACCGTTGATTGCCAGCCGGTTTTCCGTGGGAGGTCTGCCGCGTGCGGATGTCTCTCCCCGGGCTGGTTTCGTCCAGAAAAACCTCAAATGGTGTGCCATGGAGCTTTCAGGGCCGGGCTGCTCCGCCATGGGAAGAATTTCACCTACATCAGACCGAGCTATCACGGTCAAAGATCGGATCCCGAAATCCGGGCTTGCCTCGTCAAAAGGTTTCATCAACCCATTCTTTCAAAAGCGGTTTTCCCCGGGAGCATTCCGGATCCTTAGGACAATCCGTTTAAACGCCGATTTTCTCCGAACTCCCGCTCATCTCGAGGAACGGGCGGTTTCACTTAAAATACTCAACACGCGAATTTTGAATCTGCTGGGAAAACAAATTTCTCCGGCTGTTTACTTCTGGAAATCCACTGGGCTCCTGACAAATATGCGTCTCCGGGAACAGCAGTTGAAGCCTCTCACCAAAACCAGAACCGGCTGGCAGACGGCGCAGATCGCGCAGTCGGCGCAATCGGCGCAGATCGCGCAACAGGCGCAACAGGCGCAGATCGCGCAGATCG
>MNYA01000147.1 GCA_001872985.1 bacterium CG2_30_54_10
GCTCTTGACACCCACCAAGCTCTTGACACCTGCCAAGCTCTTGACACCTGCTAAGCTCTTGACACCCGCCAAGGGCCTGTACCATGAATAACTTAAACAAATTCAATAGGTACCCCGGCAATAGGTACTTTTCCACAAGCCTGAAAAGTTCAAGTAATTTCTGTTACAAGACCTAAGCTCTTGACACCCGCTAAGCTCTTGAGACCCACCAAGCCTTTCCGGCGCCAAACCTTTGCCTTGGTCGCAATCCACCGCGTATGATGGCTCTACGAAGGGTCAGCTGACCAGCGTGTGGAGAGCATCCTCCGCCTGTTTGGCTATCTCGGGGGTTGGGCGAAACTTGAGGCATTTTTCGAAAGCCGTCTTGGCGCCCTTCAGATCATTGGTCTTCGCAAGGCAGAATCCCAGGTAGTAGTGAGCTTCGGCATTTCCCGGGGATGCTCGAACGGCGCGATCGGCGAATTGAAGAGCTTCGGGGAATTTCCTTTTCCCGATCAGATCCTTTGCCTTCGAAAGGGCGATCGCTTCGTCATCTTCGAGGACAAGTTCGATGAACTTCCTGTTGATGGAAAGAAAGTTGACCTCGCTTACTGACTGATCGCGAAGATCTGTGAGATGGGCGTTGGTTAGCGGAAGGAAGTCCTTCGTTGCTGTGTCGGCGTTTAAGATGTCGGTCAGACGACTGTTTTCATAAAGATGAACCTCGCCTTTTATGCGGTGCTGTGGTGTGTAGATAATAACGCGCAGTTTTTCTTTGTGGGCTTTCAT
This sequence comes from bacterium CG2_30_54_10, assembly GCA_001872985.1. Lineage (GTDB taxonomy): Bacteria > Muiribacteriota > Ozemobacteria > Ozemobacterales > Ozemobacteraceae > CG2-30-54-10. Next base: position 769 of record MNYA01000147.1, read on the forward strand.
GACTGCCTCCAGAAGTGTTTTTATCATTTTCAGATATAAAGGCACATTGAAAATTTTGTGACTTTTTTAGTTCGTTTCTTGCTTGTACCAAGTGCTTTCCAAAATCCCAGCTCCATAACCTCTGTTTCCATTTTATTAACGTTTCTGCCTAATCTGCCTAACCGCCAATCAGCCTTCGGTAGATCGGCCCTCCGCGAATCAGCCTTCGGCGAATCGGCCCTCGGCTTCGGCCATGACGGAACCGTTGGGAGCAAGAATGCTGGCTCGCGCCGAATGGATTCGCGCATGGTTACCTGTTCGTGTTCCGAGAATTGTGATCGGACAACCAACTGGGATTGGGTGATGAAAACGCACCCGGAGATCTACAGTAACGACTTGAAGACCATTTCCGCTGATGGTGTTGGCCATGGCTTCATCGAGAAGGGCTGAGATGATTCCTCCGTGGAGGATTCCGGCATATCCTTGAAACGCCGGCCCCGGAACCCAGTTCGCGGCACTGGTGTTCTCGTCCCGTCTTTGGAAAGTGATCTGTAGTCCATGGGGGTTGTGTTCCCCGCAAACGAAGCAGGCCCGGTTGTCGAGCAGGTTCAACCCGCTTGCGACCCGCGCCTGCACCTTGTCACGCGCCTTGCCAATTACCTTTGCAAGTTCTGATCTGTTGGTCGCGGCTGGTGTCAAAAGCGAAAGGCGCTCGTAGAGAGTTGCATCGGTTTCCACCAGACGGGTTCTTAACATCTCAAGGCTTGGAACCGGGAATGTCGGAAGAACCGGGTCTCCCGTGACCATTGGGAGCGAGCTGAGGTCGTTGAGCCCGGCTTCGATCAACTCGGGAAATCTTGAAAAAAGATGCGCCGGAACCGAAATCGGATGAACCGGGAAAGCCTTCGATGCCTGCTCGATCGACGACCGGATCGAATCGAAGCTCAACGGCGGCCGGTCGTGCATCACTGTGCCGGGCGTCGGTTGGAAAGGGATAATTCGGATGTCCTGTAGGAACGGGTCGGCGGCGCAGAACGCCCCATATTCCAGGATCGTCGAGGCACGCTCGACTTCGGTTTCCCCGATTCCAACCAGGAAATCGAGCCTGTAAGGGAACTCTGCCTGATGTGCTTTTTCGATCATCTCGTGGCTGGAAGCCTTCGTTCTGCCGCGTGCCTTGAAATGAGCCTGACCCGGCCCCTCGAGTTCCGCCGACAAAACCGGTATATGTACCGCGCCGGCGACTGGCGCCAATGTTCGAAGCTCGAGGGGAGTCATGATTCCGGCGTTGATGACAGGAATGAGACCGCGCTCGGCGGCCATTCTGCACGCTTGGTGCAGATACTCCCCGAAGGAAGTGCATTTGTCGCGTGACAACCCCATGAGAATATGCGGAAGCTCGTAGGAAGCCTGCCCGGCCACTAACACGGCCTCGGTTGCTTTCCCTTTGGCCATTTCAGAAAAAAAATCGCCAAGCCTGGAAAGAGGAATCAGGGGGTCACCGTTCTTTCGAAACGAGCAATACCCACACTCTTCCCGGCAGGACCGCGTCAGAACCACAGTACCACTTACGATCACCGATACGGTCCTTCCCGAATTCATGCTAAGGAGTGTACCACAACGAATCCATTATTTAAAGGGCTCAAATTATTGTCTGTGGTTGAAACGGGGGGGCGGGACATAAGGGCTTACTTTTGGGCAGGTTGTAAACCTCGAACGAATATGAGATAGCTGGTAAAAACCGGACTACAGAAACCCCTCAATAAGGGGGATGGGCATAATTCACGCCTGGGCGGGAATGACGCATGGCGGTGCTTTCGAGGTTTCCGCGAGTTATTGAGAAGATCCCTGATCCCTTTTGGGCTTAAGTTAAGGTTTCTGGGTGAAAGGGAAAGTCAGCTAGTGGGAACTATTCTATTCGTGCTGTTTTAAGTTCTTGGACAAGTTTCACGATCGTGTTTGGAGGGAAATATCCGGAGACCACGGCGTTTGGGTATACCCGGCAGTTTGGACCCATCAGGGTTCCGGGGTTAGTCACGCTGTTGCATCCCAACATACAGCCATCACCCAATACGGCTCCGAACTTTTTGACTCCTGTGTTATAAACTGTCCCGGCCGCGTGTACCTTGATCTCGCTTACGTCGTTTTTCAGATTGGAGAGTTTTGTTCCCGCTCCAAGATTAACTTTAGTGCCCAGAATTGAATCTCCGACATAATTGAAGTGAGGAGCTTTGGCTCCGGCAAGCAGAATCGACCGGATAACTTCGGATGCATGGCCGATCACCGAACCGTCCCCGGCTATGACATTCCCTCTGATGTATGCTCCATGCCTCACCTCTACATTGTTTCCGAGGATTGTCGGACCAACGATCATCGCTCCTGACTGTACCCGACTGTTTCGTCCGATGTAGATGTCCTCGCCCTTGAGAATGGCGCCGTCTTCGACGATGCCGAGGATCTGCGGCTTCACCCGCTGGGCCACGAAACCGTTGTGGATCCGGCGAATGGCGTCCCAGATGAAGGTGAGATCGTAGTGTCCTTTGAGGTGTTTATCAAAAAGCTCCGGAAATGGGAAGCCTTCGAAACTCTTGAAAAAATCAGAAAAATCGAACATGCTCATCCTCCGTGGGTGGGTTCAGGCACGCGCCTATTCTACACCCTGAAAGAATGCCTGGCAAGAAGTCCGGCTGATGAAAGTCGGGCAAATGCGTAAAGGCGCGGAGTAACTTTGCCGGAGGGTCATTCCTGCCTCGGCCATTTTTCGGACATTTGCGTGCGGCGATATTTTCAATCCAGCACCTGGTCAGCCTTGCTTTGTTCATTGAAGACTCAATGAACTAGACTTTTACAACAATCACAACCAAGAAATACCAACTGAAAGATTGTGCATATCCGCAAACTTGGAATTGAGCCGGAAAAAAGATATGATTCAGTTGGTACCCTTTGGGAGGCATGTCATGGTCGAATTCCCTTCAATTTCAAATAACATTCCCGGCGGCAAAGATAATCAGCCTCAATCCGGGCCGGAAAATCTGCCGGAATGGGCGAACCCGGAAAATTCGTGGAACAAAGAGAAGCCAAAAATTTGCGATCTGGATACCCCCCTCGAATCTTTTTTTAAGGGCCTCGCATATTTGGCAGGCGAGGTAGCCCTTTTCCTTTTCATTGAGGGCGTTTTCGGCGGAAAGCATTCCCCGCCCGAACCTG
>MNYA01000338.1 GCA_001872985.1 bacterium CG2_30_54_10
TAAACCCGGGCAAAAACATGAAAATGGGCAATAACTTTGGAGGGCGCAACGCGCCCCCCTTTTTTGAGAAGTTACTTGAAACTTTAGCTTTGACTTGCGGGTCGGATGGGAATAGGATCCAATTGTGCCCCTGAAAAAAAGTTCCTCGGTTCCGGTGATCTGCCTTTTGGCGGGCTTTTCAGAACGCATGGGGAAGCCCAAACAGCATGTTCTGGTGGGGGATCGGACATTTCTCGGCCACCTTCTTCAAACCCTTGGAAAGTTCGAGGACAAGATTTTTCCCCGATTGTTTGTCGGCCAGTCCGATGATCTGCCAGGAAGGGCCCAAGCCAAAGCCGATGGGGGAATCTGGATCAACAACCCGCAACCAGAGAATGGGCCGTTGAGTTCAATCTGGCTTGCCCTCGAACGCCTTCCCCCCAGGAAGGGCTTTCTTTTGTGGCCGGTCGATCATCCGCTGGTGTCCTCCCCGACCATTGACGTCCTGTTGAACGCAGCGACCGAGCATCCAGAAGAACTGGTGGTTCCGTCGTTTGAGAAGCGGCGTGGACATCCAGTCATTTTTCCCGCCTGGGCGGCCCAAGAACTCAGGCTGGCCCCGTTGGAAAAGGGAGCTCGCTGGCTTATCCAGCGCCATCCTGACAAGGTTCTCCATATCAACGTGAAAGATCGGTGGGTTTGCGGAAATCTTGACACTCCGGAACTTCTTGCCGAGGCTGAGCGCGTGCTTGGGCTCCCTGTCGGCAGCGAATAACTACTGACTTTCGCGGTTGAAAACTTAGTGTGAAAATTTAGTGATGACATTTATCGAACTTCTGTGATACAACCAAGTGTGCTGGAGTTTATGCCAAGTTGTCTGCGGGAGGAAACCGATGAACCGGAGAACGGTGTGCCTGCTTCTCTGCATTTTATCTGTCTGGGCGGTTGCCTCGTCAGCCGCAGCCCCTCATCCGCGGGAGCCCGCGGTGGGTATTTCGGAAAGCTCTTCCGGTACCAACAGCGAGAAGACCGCCATTTTAGGAATGATTGCGTATTCCGATCCAAAGGCACAGTTCAAGGCCATCGCTCCCTTGGCCGATTACCTCGGGCAGGCGGCCCATTTGCAGGTCAACCTCAAGCTCTACCCTGATTACTTCAGCCTTCTCAACGACATCGACCACGAGTCCCTGGATTTGGCAGTTGTTTCGCCGATCGTATTCGCATTCTGCATGGACGATCCCACCTTAACCTACCTCGCCACCTCTCTGGAGGCAGGAAGACCTTTCTATCATGCGGCTATCCTGGCGAGAAAGGATTCGAACATACTTTCGGTGAAAAGTCTGTCTGAAAAGAAGATCGCTTTCGTCGACCCGTATTCCGCTTCCGGGTACGTCTATCCGGCGGCATTTCTTCTTGAAAGTGGACTTGTACCAAACGGAAAACCAAGCTACATTCCCGTATTCAGCGGAAGCCACGAAAAGGTTCTCAGAGCCCTTCTGGAAGGTAAGGTCGACGCGGCGGCCACCTACGAAAACTTTTTTGCCTTCGCCGGCCACAAGATCGCCGGAAGGGAAAACCTCTCCATCGGTGATTTCAGAGTGCTGAGGCTTTTGCCGGAGCAGATACCCAACGATGCAGTGGTTTGCCGGACGGCATTGGGTACTTCCACTATCCAGCTCCTGGAAAGGGCTTTGAAAGGGTATGAGGCAGAACGCGCCCTAATTGATTCCCCGTTGAAAGGTGTTTTCTACACCGGCTTCAAACCCGGACAGCACGCTGCCTATGGGGCGGTTCGAACCTATCTTGAGAAGCTTTCAGGTTCGGTTCTTCCGCCCGCTGATGACAATCGCCCGCAAGATGCGAAATAATCCAAAGGGGGGATGAGATGAGCAAGCACTTCGGCAAGCGCCTCGGATTCGCTGTCCTGATACTCGGTTTTTATTCCCTTGTGGCATGCGCTGTAACGGCGTCAGCCAGATCGCTTATCGGTGGCAGAGGAATACCGGTCGTTAGCGAACCGAAAGACCTCAATCTGGTAAACCTCCGTCCTGTTTCCAATTACATGTATGCCGATCTCAAGAACAAAGGCGATTTTGGTCTTGTAAGGAGGGTTGCCCTCGGTGTAAAGGCACGGCAGATGGGCATTCCCAATCCACGGAAGAATTCCATGCATGCTGGAATGGTTATCAAAAGCGGAGCCTCGGGCCACTCCTCCGCGGTCCTCGTTGCCGTGGGCGATTTCAAATTCAAGGATGTCAAGGATGCCATGAACAAAGATTACAATGAGTACATGGCCCAGACACGTGGAACACCGGCCATCAGCGAGATTGAAATCGCAGGGCTTCAATTCACAAAATACTCCTATGGAGAGCGGCCGAACGAGGTCTGCCTCGCGCAGGTTCCAAAGCAAAGCGCCTGGATTCTCGCCACCGTTCCGAAAGGCGATTTCAGCGTTCTCGATGAGACCATCGCGGTGCTTAAGGGCGAAGATAAGCTAAACGACGCGGTTCCAACCAATGTCGAATGGCAGACGACCTTCCAGTTTTCCAAGCGTGAGATCGAACGGCTTGTGAAGTTCAACCGCCCAAAGAGCGCTCTGCGGGCGAAGTTCGTGAGCGGCATGAAAACACTTGCACGGAAACTTGGAATTCCCCAGAGCGACGATCGGACTGTTCCCCTTGAGGAACGCATCCGCGGCCAGCTCGCCCAGAGCCGCGAGGTCACGATGAAATACAACTGGGACATTGACGCCCGCAAGGCTTCATCCTACCAGATCCAGTATTCGATCAAGGCCAAGGACGATCGATCCGCCGATGCGCTCAAAGAGCTGATATCGGAGCAGATCGTCCGTCTGACGGAGCTCAACAACCGGTCGACGGACAGCGAATCCATGGGGCGCCTGACCGTGGCCGCGAGCGGTGATGAGGTCAATCTGGGTTTCCTTCTTGACACTCCTGAGGCGCAATACGAGCATGTATCGTTGCTTCTCTCGCAGGTTTTCCGATACAAGAACGTGATGTCGTTTCTCGACAGGCATGGCCAGGAAACCGAACCTCCAGCCGCGAATTAGTAACTTCTCAATAAAGGGGGGCACGCGCCCCCCCTTCGCCTCGCGAAGTAAATTCGCGAGGCTCATGCCCCGCGGTCGGTCGCCTTGCGCCCTCCGGTCTGCTTTCATGCTTCCCCCGAATTATTGAGGTGATACGCAAATCGATCGGCTTTCAGGTAGTTGAAGATATTAAGCGCCAACGGAAACGGTTTTCATCTTTTTGGCGGTGGTTGAGCGAAGCAGGAAAGCCGGGGTAAGAAACAGGTCGGTAAGCATTCCGATTCCCAGGGTAAGTCCTGCGTATGTTCCGAATTGTCGAATTGGAGCGAACGAAGAAAACATCAAAACCCCCATTCCGATCATCAGGATGCCCGAGGTGGAAACGATCGCCCAGCCAATCCGCAGCATCACGCAGGCTCTCGCGCGGGTGGGACCATGGCCCCGTGCGGTTTCTCGACCGATCTCGTGGATCAGGTGAGTGGTGTCGTCCACGACAACACCGATTCCGATGCATGGAACCATGAGGGTGACCGGGTTGAGCGCCTGCCCGACAAGACCCATCATCGAGGTGGTAAATATAATGGGCAGAAGATTAACGATTACCGCCACCCAGACAGTCATTCCGTTCCTGAATGCGACGGCGAAGATCGCGATGATCCAGGACAAAGCTCCCAAAAAAGAGGACAATTCCATGTTCAGCGCGTTGTTCTCAATGATGGCCGACAAAAGCATCCGCCCGGTTGCGGACGCGGTGATGGTGGAATCCTGATCGGAAGCTGCTTCCGACAACATCTCGATCCGTTTCGCGGCTGCGACGACCACCGGAGCATCCGCCTGGCGAAGGCCGACCACCAGCCTTGCCCGGTCGAAATAGGGCGGGTTGGTCAACTCGTTCAAGAGTTGTGGGGAACGTGCGGCGGCAAACCTCAGAGCACGTTCTACGG
>MNYA01000419.1 GCA_001872985.1 bacterium CG2_30_54_10
TCGACATCCACCATTCCGCTGCGTGCAGCCATTATCCATTGCCGGAGGCACTCCCCCCCGGCCAAAAAGGGTTCCCAAAAATACAAATTCCTAAGCGGTCAAGTTATTTAGGGCAAGCCCTAAGTTCAGATTTCCTGAGCGCATATTGGGAGGTAGAAAGGTAAGAAGCTAGAAAGTTAGGGAACTAGGGAAGGATTCGGGAAAAGCCACCGGAGGCGCCCTCAAAGCACAATTTTCCAAGAGAATGGCCAAATGTGTCATCGCTGAATTCAGCAAGTTCCGTGGGCAAGAAAAGCAACGCGTTTCCCTTCGCGATAAAGTTCGTTGAAACGGCGGCAGGCAGCGGGCGTATCAAGCAGTATCAGTTCGGGAATCCCGCTTTGACGGATTTCCTCGACCACGGAACGCGGACACTCGACGGCACGATTCGCTCCAAGACCAAGAATCAGGACTTCGATACCACGATCGAATACCCCGGTGATCATTCTCCGGCTCAATAAGTGGCCTGAGCGATCCGTCCAGGGGGTGACTTCGGTTCCGATGATGCGAATATCTTTCCCGGCGCCGACCTGGGGATTGCCGCCTGAATGCTGTTTTCCAAAGATGATGAACTTTCCCCAGGTAAACGACTCGATGGGGCCTTCCTTGTCAGCGAACATTTCGATCTTCTTCCAATAACGTGAAGCCAGAAAGCCAAGAATTTGTCGTATCCAGGTGCTGAATCCCATATTCGTTCTTCCGAAAAAGGCAACGGCGGCTCAGTCGCCGGTTGGCTTGGGAGGTCGTTTCATCGGCGAACCTCCATACGGCGATGTCCCCGATTCGGAGCGGGTCTTCACAACCCGGGCCGCGGGTTCGCGCAAGTGGTAGGGCTTCGGCTTCCCGGGCTTTCGAGGCTCGTAATTTCCGAAAACCTTTCTCTGTTTGGATTCTGAGCCCCGGCTGCCTCCGTTGAACGAGCGTCTGGAGCGGTTACCAGGCATGGCATCCCGCCCCTCGTCGGGTTTGATTCTGAGCTGTTGCCCGGAGACCCAGATCTTTTCAAGCTTTTTCAGCAGCTTTACCGGCATATCATTCGGAAGGTCGACGGTGCTGAATTCAGCGTAGAGCTTGATTTTTCCGATATTCTTCCTGTTCATTCCGGTTTCGCCGGCAATTGCGCCGACAATGTTCCCGGGCTGGACGCCATGGAAACGACCTACTTCGATTCGATAGCGGGTCTTGCCTTCCTCGCATGGGCATTCCTGGCGTTCCCGCCGGGGCGGGCGCGGCTCATTCGATTGGTTTTCGCCTTCGCCCGGGGCTGTTTTGGAGGGTTTCGCTGACAACAACAGGGGGACGTTGCCCTGGAACAAACGGCCGAGAGCGGCCGCGATTTCGAGATGAGGGACGGTGAATTCCTGGCTGTATTGTTCAACAAGATCACGGAACAACTGCAAATCGCCGGCTCCAAGGGTTTGGGTGATCTTCTGTTTGAAGGCGACGATCCGCTTGTCGTTGATAGCTTCGGTGGGGGGAAGTCCCATTTGGGCGATGCTTTGTCGGGTTGCTCTCTCAATTGTTTTGAGCATGCGTTGCTCGCGCGGGGAAACGAACAGGATGGCCTCGCCGCTGCGGCCGGCCCGACCGGTGCGGCCGATGCGATGGATGTATGCTTCAGTATCGTATGGCATGTCGTAATTGATGACGTGGCTGATCCGCTCGACGTCAAGACCACGAGCGGCAACGTCTGTGGCCACGATGATGTTGAGTTTTCCCCGTTTAAACAGCTCGATGGTTCGCTCTCGCTGGCTTTGGGCCATTTCTCCGCTTAACCCCGAGGCTGCAAAACCTCGGGCGGCAAGTTTTTCGGCAAGCTCCTGAGTAGCCAAACGGGTCCGAACGAAAATCAGAACTCCGTCTGAGGGTTCCGCTTCGAGAATCCGGGTAAGGGCGTCGAGCTTGTTCATTCCGCTGACCAACCAATATCTCTGCCGGGTCGTTTCGACGGTGCTGGTCTTTGTTCTGATGAAAATCTCTTCCGGATTTTTGAGGTATTTTTTTGAGAGTTCCCGGATGAGTGTTGGAATCGTCGCCGAGAAAAGGGCAATCTGGCGGTCGTCGGGTATTCGTTCGAGAATCCATTCCACATCTTCCTTGAAGCCTATCTGAAGCATTTCATCAGCCTCGTCAAGCACCAGGCAACGCAAAGTATCGAGCTTTAGCGTTCCACGGGTGATGTGGTCCATGACACGGCCGGGAGTGCCAACGACCACATGGACTCCGCGACTGAGCGATCGAAGCTGACCACCGTATTCCTGACCGCCGTAGACAGGCAGGACATGAAAGCCCTTCAGATGTGTGGCGTATTTCTGGAAAGCCTCCGCGACCTGGATTGCCAGTTCCCGGGTTGGGGTTAGTACGAGCACCTGGGGCTCGGCCCGCTTCAGATCGAGTTTCGAAAGTAGCGGCAGAGCGAACGCCGCCGTTTTCCCCGTTCCGGTTTGGGCTTGGCCGAGGACATCCCGCCCGGCGAGAATTGCAGGGATCACGCGGATCTGAATTGGAAATGGGTTTTCATACCCGACCTCGAGCAATACCTGTTGGATGGGTTCGATGAGATCGAAATTTTTAAAACCGCCTACGAGAGGGGTTTCCTTTGTCATGCAGGTTTCCTTTTATTTATCAAAAAGCATATTTTTTTCAGCAAGTTTATCGTAACTTCTCAATAAAGGGGGGCACGCGGGCGCCTTCGCCCCACGAAGTAAATTCGCGAGGCTCAACTCCTGCAGCCGGGGGCTTTGCACCCTCCGGTCTGCTCTCATGCTTCCCGCAAATTCTTGAGAAGATACAAAATTTAATTAAAGAATAAAGCATGTTCATTCCCCGCCATGGGTTTCCGAATTGGCTTGAGGACTCCGGCCAAGCAGCGCGAAAACGCGCGTTGGTTTTGACCTTCCCTTTACGGTCACTTCGCCCATGCATTCGGTTTTATAGAATCCACGAGCTTTTTTGATGGTTGCTTCGCTGACGATGATGAGGCGCTTCAGGGTTTTGCTCTGGCTTTCAAGACGGGAAGCCGATTTCCGCGTATCGACCAGGACTTTGTGTTCATCTTCAGTGGACAACAACATCATGAGATCTGCTTTGATTCTTTGCCGGAGACTTTCCATAGCCGAAGAAGTCGTCTCCAGATCATCAGTTGAGAACGCCTGTTGAAAAGCATAATCCTTCGAAAGAATGGAGGCGGCCTGACCGTGGTTTTCAAGACGCATTGCAATGATTTTATCCAGGACGCCTGCGCTTACCGTCAGTTTGGCTTGAATCTGATTGCGAGCACTGCGCTCGTAAAGATGATTCAATAACAAAAACGAAAAAAAACCGACCGCAAAAAACAAGCTGAGAAAAATAGAAAACAACCTGGACTGAAGGCGCTTAAAACGAAATAGTTTCACTGATATGTGCCAGATTCAGCTCCTGTAGTTCTTTCGGAAGCAATTTCCTTTTTCAGTTCGATCGAAAGGGAGAAAACCTCGTTGCTCGCATCCTTGATGTCAACAAATTGAGGCAAGCCGTTGCCAAGGAATTTTTTCAACCGAGGATGCCAGAACTCAACCTGAAATTTTCCTGAGGGAAGCCCAACGATCCTGGCTACTCCGTTGAGGCCGGATTTTGCGAAATAGGGGGTGCCAGCAACGAAAATGTAGGCCTTCATCCAATCATGAATATTACAGCTAAGAATGACCACTCCTGCCGTTTCAAAAACGACCGGCTTAGGAGTTGATTGCTTATAAAGGGGAATGTCAAAACGTTTGGGTTTGGAAAACAAATAGACATGATGCTGAACGGAATCCTGGTTCGGGAACTCAACTTTCCCCCCCGCCTGAATGACTGTGACAAGGGGCAGAAACTGTTTCCCCTTTTGGATAATCTGGGCGGGAGCGGTTTCCGCGGATAATGGCGGGACAGTTTCAGGTTTCAAAGCGACTACAG
>MNYA01000283.1 GCA_001872985.1 bacterium CG2_30_54_10
GGAAACGCCCAGAAGAGCGCTCCACGAACGCGGGGAAACCCTCTCAATACGCGATATCGACACTTGCCCTAAAGGTCGTTATCGACCGCTGAAGCAGAAATTCCCCCGGCAACCGGAGCGAAGGAATATTTTCCGATTGAGCCTTCGGAGAGTATGTAGAAATATCCTTCGGTGTTAGCGGGGAAGACTCCCAGGAGGCGGTCTGGGAACGGGTATCGGCCAAACATTGTTCCATCGCATCCGATAAGGATGATTTCATCAAGGGTTGTCCCGATAACTACGCCCTGGCTTTGGGGAATTCCGAAACGGGTCTGCCCGGAAACGCTCACGGTGATCCGGTTCTGGAGGCGGTTTTGAAGGATCACAACATCAGGGCTCCCGCTGAGTCCGATGAAAACAGCATCTTGTTCGGGGTGAAATGCGACCCAACTCGGGCCAAGGTCTGGCTGCGCGTAGCGGTAAACTTCTTCACCGGACCAATCGTAGAAGACCATCTCCCCGGAAGAATTTCCGGTGATAAGGCTGGGCGGAGAGGGTAAAAGCTCGAAAAAACGGCCCAGTTCGACACCAGGAAGGTTCTTCTCGATTTTGCCCTCGGAAGAAACCAAATACAGGCTTTTCTCTCCGACCAAAGCGGCCTGAGTATCAGTGCCTGCAAGACGCAGGATGGCCTCAGGGAAAACAAGCGGGTGGGCGGCATGGTTAGCATTATTGAAGAAGGAAACCTTTCCTGAATCATCGAGTTGAAGGAACGAACCGGAACCGAAAACATGGGCGGCCTTGAAGGTATCGATGGAGCGAAACTCTTCCGTTCCGTCGAGACGGAGGCCAAGCACGCCCTGGCCCGTGGCGAGCAGAACAAGGTCGGCAGCGGCGGAAAGCGCCATTGCGCGGAGCGAACCGCCCCCGGGCCTGATGTTCCAGACTTCTTCACCGAGATCATTCAGGCAACAAAGACAGCCATGGGCGTCCCAGAAAAGTAGGTATTCGACGGAATCGGGTCCGCCCCAGATACGGCATTGAGGGGAATCTCCCGGTTCCGGGCGGGGAAGCTCACACTGCCAATGCCTTCGAAAAATTACGGTTGCGGGGGCAGGCGGAGGGGGAAGGACGTCAGCAAAACCTTTTCGGGTCATGTCACGGTGAGCCTGCGATTCCAGCCCCAGAACCAGACCTTCGGGGGTTGCCACCCAAATGGATTTTCCATCGGAGCTGATGCCGGCGGCGAGCAACGTGTTGGCCGGCCGGCTTTCCCACTGGGGGCGACCATCTTTGTCAAGGAGGCAAAGGCCGCCCGCTTTGGCAAACAAGAGCGTCTGGCCGGTTTCCTCGGCGTGTGAAATGCCTATGAAATCAGAAGAAAGACGGGTTTTCCAGACTCCCGCACCGGTCTGGGCGTTGAAGCAGAATACGCCGCCGGTTTTGTCAAGCGCAAAAATAAGCTGTCCGTAATGAGAGATGGCAATATCGACGATGGGGTCGAGGCCCATGAAAGCCGCTCCCGGCTTTCCATTGGGGGAGATGGCTATGATTCCTTCGCCGCGCTCGTCCTGGACTGCGAACGCGACGATCTCACCTTCATGGGCAAGACAGATCGCTGAAGGAATTTTCAGAAGATTGCGGTAGATCCATTTAGGGCGGGATGAGCGGTCGGCCAAAACAACGGTAGGTTCACGCGTTATGAAGGCCAGAAATTGCCCCGATCTGCTGATCGCGCCGACCTGCGCGGGGAACACTCTTTTCTTCCAAAGGATCTGGCCGATGGGATCGATCAGCATCGCGGATCCGGACTCCTGGACGGCAAGAACCTCCTGTGTCTCCGCGATGCTGACGTTGCGGACATCGGATCCAAGCTCCGCCGTCCAGAGCGCCTTTCCGCGATGATCGAGAAGGATCGCGGTTCCATCCCTGGCCAGGCAGATCCCACCGTGATGGGCGCTGGTACCACGAGCTGCCTTCAAGCTGCCAAGAGTCGTGGTCCAGGCCTCCTGGAATGAGGTCTTGACCGAGGTTGATGCCTCTTTTCGTTGTTCCTTTTCGACCATCCGATTCTATTTTGCTCTCTTTTGTCTTATTTCAGCGTTACCTGGCATTTCCAGTGTAAAACGTCTGGCCACGTGAAACAAGGGCAAAGTGCAGGTCAAAGTGCAAGGCAATGTGCAGGTCAAAGTGCAAGGCAAAGTGCAGATCAAAGTGCAAGGCAAAGTGCAGGTCAAAGTGCAAGGCAATGTGTAGGTCAAAATGCAGGACAAACTCCAGGGCAAAGTGCTGTTGTCGCTTCAAGCCCGTGGTATACTCCGGAGAAGTGGAAGCGTGGAATACGCTGTCGGCAAAGATGCCGGGCTGAATCCTGCGTATTGTCCCGATGTTTCCTATAAGGGGGAGAACCGTGGCGTGGCAAACTCGTTTTCCGGTCATTTTACTGGGACTGTTTCCGTTTCTGTTCCTGTTTCTGTTTCTGTTCCTGTTTCTGGCTTCGCCGGGTCGGGTTTGGGGGCTTGAGACGATGATTCAGGACGGAACCTGGATCATGAACACTTCTGCCGATATTGTACAAGCTCTGATCGACGGAAAGGGGGAAACCGTATGTCTTCCTCGCCTGGAATTCATCGGGCAGCTCGATGTGGCGGAGTTTCAAAAAACCCTGAAGGAAGGAATCAAGAGGCAGGGGGCGGTCTTCCACCTCTATCATGACGGTCTTGGGCGGCCAAAGCGGGTCGGAAATCTTCTTTTTTCACAAGATGTTTTCCTCAAAGATCTGAAAATGACCTATGTCGGTTATCTGCGCGGTTTGGGATACAGGTTCAAAGCCAGCAAGAAAGCGGCTTTCGAGGATCCGGATTATCTTCGCGACGTTCAGAGCGGAGCCTATATCGCGGAAAAAAGGCAGGGAAAGGCAGCCGCATCGAAGCCACCTGCCGATTCGAACGGTGAGACATCCAAACCACAGGCGCCGCCCTCTACATCGCCATCGCAGCCGGCCCCGACCTCGACTTCGCCTCAGCACCCCCGGCCAGCCGAAGGAAACGTTCAGACCTCATGGGATGTCATGCCGGCCGGGGTTCTGCATCCGTCCATAAGGAAGGCGAAGAAAGAGCTTGAGGAAAAAATCCGGCAGATCAAGTCGCGTCCTTACAAGAAAGAAATCATCCAAGTGGACCCCGTTCGCTGGGCGAGCGGCCGGATGGGCATTCTCGGCCCGGACGGATCCATTTCGAAAGCCATCGTGGAAGGGCAGCAGCCGATATTGCGCCTTCTTCCCCCCATCGATCGGGGATGGCTGACGCCCCCCCGGGCCAAGGCTCTGGCTTCACAGCCGTGCGAGTTCATTCTTTTCAGGGATTCGAGTGGTCGGGATCTTTCGCAAGGTGGGGTTTACCCCCTCGCGGATGTTTATTTCATCGACCTTGGGCTTACCTGGAACGACTGGTTGACCGCCGAAGGTCTGCATCCGGCAACTGGTTCATTGAGCGTTGGAGTCGCCACCGGACCGATAGTTTTGGGAATCCAGGTAATCGAGGGGACTTGGGGCGCCCTGAAAGCGCCGGCGATTGCGGAGGTAAATCTTCAAAACCCGCCTTTGGGGGTGAATTTACAGGAACTTTTGCGCGTCCCTCCGCCGGAGAAGAGCGTGCCGGATCTGAAGGCGTTCCTACAGCGGTTCAATGCCGCGGCCGCGAGCCAGCCCATAAGCGCTTCAATGCTCGTCTGCCCCGATGGAAAGCCTTACCTGGAACTTGGGCAAAAACGAGCCGCCCGAATCCTGTTTCCTTCAACCGGAAAGACTCTGGCCATCATGATGAAAGAGCAGGTTGCCCGCCCGGGTAAGTGAGATTTCATTTCCGCTCAAAAAGAAGGGGCATTAGCTGATTCTTAACATAAAGCGAGATTCCTCACATTCGTTCGGAATGACAAACGATGCTGTCATTTCGACCGAAGGGAGAAATCTCTTGCGCCAGGAATCATTGAGTTTCCCAGAATTTTGAGTAGATACCAAATTTGGTATTTGCCCAACGAAGATCGACATGTTAAAAGACCCAGGATGTA
>MNYA01000198.1 GCA_001872985.1 bacterium CG2_30_54_10
CCCGAGCCGATCCCCGAGCCGACTTTTGATCTCGCTTCCGATTTGTCTCCCGAACCGGTACAAGCGGCCCCGGTCGAGAATCCGACCTCGGCGGCCGGGGAGATCAGTTTTGACGCGCTGACTTCTACCGTGGAGACCTCTACCTTCGATTTCGGCGACCTGGACGCGGCCCTCTCATCTGAACCCAGCATTGTAAAGGAAACACCAGCCGCATCAGCGGATGGAAGCGCAACTCTCAATCTGTCTGCGTCAGTGGCTCCCGCCGTTGGGGAAGACGATCTTCTTTCCCAATTCCTTCTCGATTCTGGTTCGGAAGAAACGGTGGAGCCAGCTTCATTACCTCAAGCTCCGTCCCAGCCAACCCAGCCAACCCAACCGGCTGATTCAATTCCTCCGGACCCCTCATCCCCGTTCTCAGCCCCTGAGTCTGAGCCGACGATCGAACCGATCGTTTTCACTGAAACCTCAGTCGTCGAGGGTGATTTCGCCCCTCCACCCGAGGAAACCCAGGAAGTCGACGAGGAACTTGCAGGGTTGATCATGGGTATCGAAGGAAAAACCTTCACGCCGAAATCCCCGCCTCCTCCGCGGAAAACTCAGGCCGTGACAGTCGTCGAAGACGGTATGTCTTCCGCCGAAACAGCAGATTTTGCCCCCGCCGTTGAGACCGTTGAATCAGCTGAAACCGCTGAAACCGTCGAGGAAAGCCCGGTTTCGCCAGAGGAGGGGGTTCCCACATATACAGAGTTTGTCGCGGCCGAGCAGACTTCCGTCCCTATCGAGGAAGAACCCCAGATTCTTACCCCGGAGCAGCAGTTGGACGATCTTCGCTCCCGCCTCGTTGAAGCGAAAGATCCTGACGAGCGATATTCGCTGGCTTTGTCCATCAAGGATCTAAATCTTCCAGGCGGATACCCCGATTTCGTCAAGCTTCTTTCCGACGAGGTCAAAGATATCCGGGAGATAGCGGCGGAGTACCTCGGGGAAGTAGGCTTCAAGGATTCCGTTGCTCCCCTCATCAAATGCCTTTCCGCCGCGGATGCTTCGCTCAAGTTCATCGCCGCCCGCTCTCTCGGAAACGTCAAGTCGGAGGATGCCATTACGCCGTTGATCAAGCTTCTCGAAGAGGACAACGACGATCTGCGCTACGTGGCGCTCGAAGCCCTTGGAAAGATCGGAGCTGTGATCGGCCTCCGGGCGGTGTCCGCCTTTCTAAAGAGCCGGAATCACGATTTACGATTCATTTCCTGCGAGGCGATTGGAAACATCCGTGATCCCCAATCGGTCGCGCTTATGCTTCCAATGCTTAAAGACTTGGACTTTGAGGTCCGCATCAAGGCAATTGAGGCCTTGGGCAAGATCGGCTCAACCAGTGCCTGCGACCAACTTCTGGTCGTGCTGGGGGAGGACAACGAGCGCATCCGCCTGGCGACAATTCAAGCGCTTGGCCAGATAAAAAACTCCAACGCGGTCGACAGCCTGATCGATATTTTCCAGGTCAGCAATCCTCAAATCAAAGAAAAGATCGTTTGGGCGCTCGGCGAGATCGGCAGCGAGAAATCAGTCGAACCGCTTTTGGGCCTCAGTCAGACTTTCAATGCAAAGCTGACCTTGCTTGCCCTGGAAGCCTTTTCGAAGATCAAATCGTCGAAAGCAAGCAAATGGGTTCTTTCGATCCTCGATCGGAATGACCCACTCCTGAGGCACAAGGCAATCGAGGCTCTCGGGGAAATCGGCGAAAAATCGACCGCCGGAAACCTGATTCCCTTCCTTGATGTCCCCGAACCCGAGGTGAAAATCTCTGCAGCAAAAGCCATCGGAAAGATCGGCAACCCGATTGCTATCGATCCGCTTGTAAACAAACTCACCGACTCCGAACGCGATGTCCGTGTGCAGGTGATCGAAGCCCTTGGGTTAATCAAAGGCGCCAAGGCAATCGGTCCCCTTATCAGATCGTTGTCTGAACTCGATGAACAGATCGTAACCAAGGCTGAATGGGCTTTGCGCGAGCTTCAGGAGGTAGCGGTCGAACCCTTGACCAAAGCCTTGTTCACCGACCCGCCAAATGTCATCCCATCTCTGGTGCGCGTCCTCGGCCGAATCGGAAGCATCAGGGCAATCTCTCCGCTTCTGCGGGTTCTCGAAACTGCGAACACGGCTCTCAAGAAGGGCGTCGGAGACAGTCTTCTCGCGATCGACAAGCATCTTACGGAAGAGAACCCGATCTCGGTCATCCTCAAGGAAGGCTACGCCTGGGCGCAGTTCTCCATCGCCCAAGCTCTCGCTCAGATGGACGATGAGCGTGCCTTCGGGTTATTGATCAAGATCGCCCGAGATACTCTTACTGACAAAGATTTGAAAAAACTTGCGGGAATTCCGGACAAGAAAATCATCGAGTGCAGTAGCCAGATTCTGCAACTGATAAAAATGAACGTCGCGAGGTTGTTCGCTAAGGTGGGCAATGACAAAGCGATTCCGGTCATTCTTGCGTTCTTTGGCGAGGGAGATCCTAGCGCGCGGCAATGGTGTATTGAAGCTCTCGGTGGCATCCAGACTGATGGAGCGCTCGATGCTCTCATTGATATTCTGAAGAAGCCCGAATATCAGATCCCTCTCGATCTCCTTTCCAAGCAGCTTATTTCGAGCAAGAGCCGAAAACTTGTGGAAAAGCTGATTCTGTCAGCCTCGCATCCTGCCGAGTCGGTTCGGGTGGCGATCGCCACGGTTCTCGGGGAAACCCGCGACCCACGCGCGATCCGCACGCTTTCGCAACTCGTTAAGGACAGCTCTGACAAGGTTCGTTCCGCCTCGATCCAGGCCATCGGAAAGATCGGAACGACGGCTGCGGTCCAGCCCGCTATCGAAGCATTGAAAGACTCTCAGGAAGCCGTTCGGGCCAAGGCTGCCGAGGTCCTTGGGGAACTAAAGGATAATGCCGCGGTTGAGTTCCTCGAAAAAACCACTCACGACAACTCCGAACTGGTGCGCCAGATTGCGGTCAGAGCCGTTTCAGCGATGGCCGATGCCCGCGTTCCTGACGTGATCATCCGATGTCTGTCAGACAAAGCCCAGGGTGTCCGCGGAACGGCCGTCGAGGTGCTCGGAGTACGCAAGGATCGGGTTGCCCTTCCCCACCTCATCAAGGCGCTCGAAGACCCATCCGAAGTTGTCCGGGAACGGGCTGCTGGCGCGCTTTCTCGAATCGGCGATACCCAGGCCATCCTGCCTTTACTTGCTCGTCTCGATGATCCATCGCCCCTGGTTCCATTGGCGTGCAGCGAATCGATCGTCAGCTTTCAGGCAAAGTCCTTCCCCGTTCTGATTGAGGCTTTGAAACATACCGAGGAGAGAATCAGGCGTCATGCCTGCGATCTTTTGATCAGAATCGGTGATGAGTCTCTGATACAAAGGCTATTGCGGCTGCTACACGACAGGCACAATTTCCTCCGCGAGAACATCGCCCGCATTCTTGGGCGCATCGGCAGCGGAAAAGTAGTCGATGCCCTGATCGAGCTCCTTGGAGATCGAAACGGTTCGGTTCGTCGCACTGCGGCTGAGTCCCTGGGCTTGCTGCGCGACATCCGGGCGATTGTTGCGCTTAAGAAGGCAGAGCGCGATCAGAGCCGCGAGGTTCGGCAATCCGCGTCCGGAGCGCTTCAGGATATCTTCAAAACACACAAGCTGGGCTGAAAGTTATTGCGAATGTCAGAGCGGGGAGCGTTTTGCGCTCTCCGCTCTGCTTTCATGATTTTCCCTCAGTTGTGGATGCGCTGCTTTCTTTCGTCCTTCTTTCCAAATCTGCTTCCATCCGTGGTTACTTGCAAAATTTTGGTATCTTTTGCGTATCATCTCAATAAGTCGGGGGAAGAGTGAAGGCAGACCGGAGGGCGCAAAGCGCCCGACCGCGGGGGATGAGCCTCGCGAATTCACT
>MNYA01000194.1 GCA_001872985.1 bacterium CG2_30_54_10
ATGCGCCTCGCAATGACAATCTCTCGGTGGCGGGTCCGACGAGCATTTAGCATATTTTGTTAGTCGCGTGACGAAGCAACGAAGTGACAAAGCAATCTCAAGGTGAAAAGCAAGATTGCTTCGCTACGCTCGCAATGACACTTTCGGTAGTCGGATTGCAAAATTCAGGTGTAACAAAAACTGGAGGGCATTGATATGGTTTCGGATTTGTCAAACATCAAGGGTTTCCTTCGTGATTTCCTTACCCTTAAGAAACTCCGCCGCACTGGTTGGCAGCTTCGCGGAATCAGGGAATGCGAGTCCCTGGCCGATCATTGTTTCGGGGTGGCGTTGTTGACGATGGTCATCGCCGACCAGGTTACCTCGCACGAGATCGATAAAGATTTAGCGATACGCATGGCTCTCGTCCATGAACTCGGCGAGTCGCGGGTGGGAGACATTCCGTTCACCGCGTTGAAATACTTTCCCGATAAGGCCAAGGCCGAACTGGAAGCAGTAACCGATCTGGTCGAACCGCTCGGGCAAGCCGGAAAAAGATATCTCGATCTTTTCGAGAAATTCGAGGCGGGCAATTCGATTGAGGCGAGATTCGTTCGGGCCATCGACAAACTTGAGATGTTGATAACCGCACGCGACTACGAGCGTACCGGGATCCAATCTCTCGATGATTTCTGGAACAACCCCTCAACTTTTCAGTGTTTCGTTGAGTTCCCTGAAGTGGAATCATTTGCCCGCCATCTGGCCGCCACACGCAAACCCGGTTAGATCATGCGTGTGATTGACAATTTATATGGTATAATGCATGAATAACCACGATAGGGGTGACTCTTATGGCCGACGCCCGGGAGGAAACCGCTCCCTCTGACCAGGAACGCCTGAATACCGATTTTTCCAAGGCACAGAAGTTCTTTACTTACCTCCAGGAAGCATCCGCTCGGGGTCCGCGAGCGGATGACGCTCAACTGGCGTCGATCGGCATGGCGATGACCCCCAGCCGCGTCTGGTATCATGAAGGCTCTGGAAGAGTGATTGAATACGACGTTCCCGAAGGAGTGACCCCGCATTCAACGCCGATACTAATGGTCTACTCGTTCATCAACCGATGGTATATCCTCGATCTGATGCCGGACCACAGCTTCATCGAAGCTCTCGGAAAACGCGGTTACAAAGTCTACATGCTCGACTGGGGAATCCCCGGCCCCGAACACGCGGATCTTGGTCTCGATTATTATCTGGACACCGTCGCCAGGCGTGCAGTCGACCGGATACGGCGTCGCCACAGCCTGGATCGCATTTTTCTTTTCGGGTACTGCCTGGGCGGAACCCTGACCGCGATGATGGCCGCTCTGAGACCCGAACATTATGCGGGGCTGGTGCTTCTTACCACGCCGCTGTCATTCGAGGATGCCGGAATCCTTTCATTGTGGACCAACAAGGATTTCTTCAGCCCGGACAAGCTTTCCAACGTGTTTGGAAAAGTTCCTGAAAAACTTCTCCATGCCTCCTTTCCTTTCATGAAACCCAGGGATCACCTTGCCAAACCCCGGAATCTTTTCGAAAACATCCTCGATGATGCCTTTCTGAAGAACTTCCGGAGCATCGACAGATGGGCCACCGATAACATTCCATTCCCCGGAAAGGTTTTTAAAGAGATCATCCATGGCTGCTACCAGCATGACCAGCTTGCGAAGGGCGAGTTCAGACTTGCCGGAAAAAAGCTCAACCTGGGTGATATCACCTGTCCGACTTTGAACGCCTATGCGACGAATGACCATGTCTGCCCTTTATCGACAACGAAAAAAAGTCCCCAGCTCCTGACCGGATGCAAGGTCACCGACCGTGAGTATGATGCGAGCCATCTGACCGTCACGGTAGCCCACCCGATCCGGGAGACCGTCTGGAAAGAAACCGCCGAATGGCTCGACCAGGTCGAGTCCAATGGAGAGAAACGCTGATGCCGCCATCAGAAACAGAGGGTAAAATTCCAGGTAGTGGCAGCACATTAACTGATGAACCTCAGCTACCCTGATCAACAAAGGCTTTTGAAAGGCGAAAAATGTTAAAATCAGTTAAACACAGCCACTACCAAATTCCAAAGGCCGGTTCAGTTGGACTCTGTCGCCGCGCCCGCATCAGTTTGTTTGCGGCCGCGCTGCTCTCGGTTCCGCTTCTTTTGCTCTTCCCGGCATGGCTTCAGGCGTCCGACCGATTCAACCCGGTTCCCAAGCAGGTTTTCACCGGTTCCGATGCCGGCCCATGGCAAAGAGTTGAGCTTCTGACCGATTCGCATCCCGCCTTCGTCCAGGAGACCTTCCTGCCAGTTTCGAGGCAAACAAATGCTTTGATTGCAGGCTGGTTCGGAACCGCAACGCCCCATTCCGGATCGTTTCTTTTGCATTGCGCCAAAGGGTTTCAGGGAAAGACATTCCGAACTCCGGTGCTTCTCGTTCATGGAGCAGGCGACAATGCCAACCGTTCCTGGATCCACCCCTTCGATGCCGCTCTCCCGGCTAACCTTCCGAATGACCATCAGGGTTTCGCCATCACCCTTTCCAACCTCGGTTATTCGGTCTTCGCAATCACCTTCGCCCACAACCAAGGCGACAACTTCCTGGAGGCCGAGCAGGTGGCGAACGCAATCCGGCGCATCCGAATCCTCCTCGACCGGACCCAGGACCCTGATTTCAAGATCGACGTCATCGCCCACTCAAAAGGGAATGTCGCCGTCAGGTTGTACTGTTCCGACGGGGCGGCCATTTTTCCGCAAAAGACCTATTTGACGAGGTTCCGCGGCGATGTCAGAAAATTCATCGCAGTCGCGGCGCCCCTGCGCGGAATAGATACCGCGTTCAGGTATTATGGCTACAACCTCGCCTGCGCTGCGAAAAGGACATACAACGCTCCGATCGCACCTGATTACATGGTTCTGAACGGGCGTTGGCAGTCGATGTCGGAGTTTTCAATTTTCCCCGACAAAGGGAAGAACCCGTTCCCGGGGCAATGTCAGCTTCTCTACAATCTTGTTCGCGATGCGAAAGTTCCGCTGGGCCAGGAAAGCGCCACCCCTTTCGACGCCAATCTTACGGCACTGGCGCTTTACGACGGAGCTCTTTCGTCGACACTTAACTCGCGTGGCCTCGACGCAGGCGTCGAGGCCGGCGAACGGTTGATCTACCGCCTTGAAGAGCAAGGTCTCGATCCTCGGGTACAGGTCGGTGTCCTCGCCGGCACGAAGCCGTTTATTTCCTTCTTCGTGGAGGGGTTGGGCTTCATTCCCATGCCCTACGAGCTCGCAGCTCCGCCGGGCGATGGGGTGGTCTTTCTCGCTTCTTCCTGTCATGTAGATGGGCTTTTGCGGCGCGGTGCAATATTTCTCGGGGTCAAGAAGCTTGATCTGAACCACCTCGGGCTCTGCTGCCACCCCGATGCCTTCAAGGCAATCGATGAGTGGCTTCTACGGCCATGAACGGGAAGGGCATTCAATGACAAACCCTTTTGACTTTGGACGGACAATGCTCGAAGCCTGGGAGAAATCCATGGGTGATATTCTCGAAAAACTCACTCGGGATGAGGCTTTTCTGAAGCACATGAGCCAGGCCATCGGAAAATCTCTCGATGTCAAAAAAGAGATGGAAAGCCACGTAGAGAATTACCTTCAGTCGATCAACGTTCCGACCCGCACTGACCTGGAACGTATGTTCGATTATCTTCGCCGTATCGAGGGACGACTGCTCGACCTCGAAGACCGGCTGGACCGGATGCCTGAACCGGCGCCACAAAGAAAGGTTTTAGGGGTCAGGGAATAGGGACCAGGGACCAGGGAACAGGGAACAGCTACGTTTCCTCTCAATGACATAATCCCCTTAGGGAATTGTATTTTTTCGGTGCTCTGGTGGCTTTCTCCCTAATCTCCCCGCCCCCCTATCTCCCTAGATCTGCGTTCATCTGCGTTCATCTGCGGCCAAAATT
>MNYA01000040.1:0-3870 GCA_001872985.1 bacterium CG2_30_54_10
GTCTAACAACGCGGGGCAAGCGCGGGGCAATTTTCGCGCCGGGCCGTGGCCCCAATTTCCCCAGCCCGTCACGAAAATTGCGATTCCCGTTTACCGGCCAATAGGCCCCTTGGCCGGATATTGCCCCGCAACGCCCTTTCGCCTCCGGGTTCCTTCGCTCCCCACGGCCGGGACGGCCTGGGGGCTCAGTCACCAACCGCTGACCTTCGGTGCAGCGGCTGCCGCCGGAACTGGTTTGTGGTTGTTCGTAGGTTGTTCGGCCTAGCAAATCGGAAAAGTCCTTAACAAAAAGGCTCACAGGCGTTAAAATTTCCTTATCACCTTCTTGATAAAATTAATCTCGCCTATCTTAAAATTTCCCTTGTTCACGGCTTTCAATATGATTTCTTTGATCAGCTTCCGAAATTCTTGAGTAAGAAAAAAAGTAACTTCTCAATAACTCGGGGTTGACGCCACCCAATTATTTTGATCCTGGCCATTTTTGCTAGACCCTCGCCGAAAAGCCTCGGCGCCCAACTCGCCTCCCAATGGAAAATGAGTGGTGAACGCGGTCATGCGTGGTGCCAACATGCCCAAGCTGCCGAAAAAGTACCTTTTCGGCGAGGTTCTTGCTACCGCCGGTGTAACTTCTCAAAAAAGGGGGGCACGCGCCCCCCTTCGCCTCGCAAAGCGAATTCGCGAGGCTCATCCCCTGCGGTCGGGTGCTTTGCGCCATCCAGTCTGCCTTCACTCTTCCCCCGACTTGTTGAGATGATACCAAACCTCTTCCTCCAAAGCAGCTCTGCCTGCTCAAAGTCTTCTCCCTGATCCAACGTGTATTTTTGATTCCCCTGCCCCATTTTTTTCAGGGGGAGCCTCAAAGCCCTGCGGAAAGAGCGATGCATGTATCAGTTCCCCCACCTTCGCGGGGATGCCTGCCTTGGTTGATAGTTCCTGGGCAGTTGCCCGGGCGGCTTTTTCGATCGAACCAAATGTTTCGATCAGCTTTTGAAGTGTCCGCATACCAACTCCGGGAAGATTCAAAAGGGCCGAACGCATGACCTTTCGGCTGTGGGTCTTATTCTGAAAGGTATTCGCAAACCGGTGAGCCTCATTCCGGAGCCTTATCAGAACCCGCATTCCGGGCGAGACAATGGGAAGACGGATCGGCTCGCCTACCGGTGGCACCATTAGTTCCTCACGCTTTGCAAGTCCGTAAACCAGCCGGTCCAACTTCAGCAAATCGAGCTCGGCGCGTGCGGCTCGAGCCTGAGCGATGCCGCCGTCAACGACCAGCAAGTCCGCCAGGGGCCCACCCTCGCGAAGAACGCGGGAAAACCTTCGGCGCGAAACCTCCGCAATCGAGGCTGGGTCATCGATTCCGACGACCCCTTTGATGTGAAACAAGCGATATTCGCTTCGACGGGGTTCGCCATTGACTGCAACAACGAGCGAAGCTACGGTATCAACGCCTTGGATGTGAGATATATCGATGCACTCGATGCGCATCGGCAACCGTGGAAGTGAGAGACGTCGCTCGAGGTCAAGAACGCCGTCAGAGACACGATCGGAGCCTGTTGATTTGAGATTTTTCAAAACCTCGGTGGCATTTTCCCCCGCCATTTTCAGAAGCCGGCGGAACGGCCCACGGCTCGCGGTTCCAAACTTAACCGGGTGTCCGCAAATCCGGCCAAGAAATTCCTCTAAGGGAAGCAGCGGCACAGGAGGCTGAGTTAAAAGGATCCGCGGCGGAATCAGATTCCTTTCATAGAACCGCTGCATCAGGCTTCCCATTAGGGTCCGCACGGATGCTCCAGGCTCTTTTTCGGCATCGATCGTTCGATTGCCCAGAAGTTTCCCGCCGCGAACAAAGAAAACCGACGCGACCAGGCGGTCAGGGCTCTCGGCGATTCCCCAAAGGTCCCGATCGACTTGTTTGAAAACCTCGACCTTCTGAGACAGGAAGAATGACTCGAGAGCCCCGACCGTATCGCGCATCTCGGCTGCTTCCTCGAAGCGGAACTCCTCTGACAATCGCCCCATTTTTTCCCGCATCGAGTTCAAATCGGGATACTCACGGCCCGAGAGGATCTCAACGGCTTTATCAGCGGCTTTGCGGTATTCCTCGGCAGACACGGCCCCGATGCAGGCGCCCTGGCACTGGCCAAGATGGAATCGAAGACATGCTTTATTCGCGGGTTTCCCGGGTTTCAGAACCCGGCCCCCCACGCATAGTCGGAGAGTTCTCGAAAGCAAATCGATGATCCGGTTGAGGCCGCCTTCATCCGGGAACGGCCCGAAGTAGGCGTTTCCGTCCTTGAAGGAGACGTGTCGAACCTTTTCGATTCTCGGAAACCTATCTTTGAGGGTCACCCGAAGATAGGGGTGCGTTTTGCTGTCCTTGAGTTGGATATTGTATCTGGGGCGATGCCGCTTTATGAGGTTGTTTTCAAGGATCAGCGCCTCGATCTCGGTATCGGTGACGATGAATTCGATATCCGCGATGGCGGCGACGAGAAATTCCGTTTTCCGATCGCGGTGCTTTCCGGAAAAGTAAGATTTGACGCGGTTTTTCAGCGTCCGGGATTTTCCGATGTAGATGATCGTGGACCCGGTGTCCCGCATGAGATAGACTCCGGGGAGTGCCGGAATATTGGCCAGAAGCCGCTTCAGGCGGGCTGAGTCAAGACAGGTTGTTCCCATTTTTCCAGGATTCCGTAACCCACGGTTACTCCCGTGAGCATCAAGATTCCTCCGACCGCGAAGAAGAAATTCGGCCCCAGAAGCGGAAGCGCGAGATTGGAAACGAACATGGCAACCAACCCGCGGACCCCCATGTGGAGAGCGTAGACAGAGGCGAATGTTCCGATCTCAGCTTCGGGAGCGAAAGCAAGCACGAGAATCGGCCAGCAGAGATCGAAAGACGCATTCATTATACCGGTCAGTGCAAATGGAACGCCCAGAGCTTCGATGCGAGACGCCCACATGAATATCCAGGGGGTGCAAAGCCCGGCAAGCATCCCAAAAAGAAGGCCCCGAGTGCCTCCAATGCGGGTCAAAGCACGGCCAATGAACAGGTAGCTTCCCATCTGGAAAATGTTGGTCAAGCCGTTCAGATACCCAAGAGCTGAGTTTGAAATATGGAATCTGTCGACGAGCATGGTCGGCAGAGAACCGAAAACAAGAAGGTTTCCGAAGCCAAATAACAAAACCGTTACATTCAACCATAAGAAGCCCTCGGAAACACGGAGCGTTCGAAAAATGTCTTCGGCGTGGATCTGTTTCGGACAGAATCTTGGGGAATGATTTCGTGGGAAAACCCGCAGGAAGCTAATTGAGGAAATCGAACCGCAGATTCCGGCAAGCAAAAACGGCAAGGCCGGATGGCCACTGTCAAGGAGCTTCCCACCAAGCGCCGAACCCGCAACCATCGTCACGGCTAAAAAGAAGCGGACCGACCCCATCGCCGGGCCTCTTCCAACGGGGGAATACAAGTCCTTGAGAACTCTGGTGTAGGCGGCGAGACCCAGGGATTCCACGAACTGCGAAATGACGTAAAACCCAAGGATGGTTTCGGGAGTCGAGCAAAGCCCGATGAAAGCGACTAAAAGCCTCGAAAAAATCGTAGGAACGGCGACGATGTCCAGCGCTCGGTAGCCGCTCAAATAGCGATATAGAGGGAAGCCGAGAACCAACGAAAGGAATGGGGCCGCGAGAGAAAGCCCAATCTGGAATGGGCTCGCATCCATTCTCTTCAGGATGACCGGAATGAAGGGAGCGCAGAACCCGATGAAGAATCCATAGTACGCCCCGGAAATTGCATCGATGGTGTAGTTATGACGATCTTGTGTTGGGATGCGGCTTTCAAAAGGAATCATCAGGCGCTCACCG
>MNYA01000040.1:3876-3968 GCA_001872985.1 bacterium CG2_30_54_10
TGGGGGGAAAACTTGGATTTGGGTTTCATGTGTTTCGTCGAAGAAGCACTAACGATGCTGGCTTCATCATCATTGGGGTAGGACGCATCAAA
>MNYA01000349.1 GCA_001872985.1 bacterium CG2_30_54_10
CACCACAAAAATACAATTTCCTAAGAGGTCGAGTTACTATTTTACCCGGATCCCGGGGCTGGAGGGTCGGTCGGTTGTAACGATGGCGAGCCCGCCATCGGGGGTTCCGGCGGCAAGTATCATTCCGTGCGATTCGACGCCGCGGATCTTAGCCGGCTTCAGGTTTTTGACCATGACAACCTGCTTTCCGATGAGGTCTTCAGGCTTGTAATGGAGAGCGATTCCGGCGACCAGTTGGCGGGTTTCCTCTCCAAGGCGAACGATGAGCTTGAGAAGTTTGTCAGTTTCGGGGATCTTCTCAGCGGATTCGACTACCGCAACGCAGAGGTGGGTTTTCATGAACTCATCGTAATTGATGATTCCATCGGCCGCCGAAGGTGCGAGTGCAGGTGGGGACAGAGGCGAGGGTTTTGAAGAGGGTGCGGGTAAATTCGCGTGTGCCGCGCCTTCTTTGGGCGGCTGTATCTCAGCCTTGCCTGCTTTTTTGAGAGTTTCGATTCTGGGAGTATCGAGTCGGGGAAAGATGGGCGTGGCTTCTTTGCATTTCGTTCCATCGGGAAGTTGTCCCCATTCGAGATTCTTGAGTGGAACGAAGTTCGTAGGAAGGCCGATTTGCTCCAGGAACTTCGGCGCAGTATGGGGCATGAAGGGTTGGACGAGATATGCGCAGAAGCGGATTCCCTCGCCGACGATGTAGAAAACCTGATCGAGTTCGGCCCATTTTTCTTCTTTGGCGAGTTTCCAGGGGGCGGCCTCATCGACGAATTTGTTCAGGCGCGAAATCAGTTCCCAGGTGCGCTTGAGAGCCTCGTGGAAAAGAAAATTTTCCATGGATGCAATGTAGTCTTTCTTGACCGCGGCGGCCAGGTCGGCGATTTCCCGGCTTTGAGGGAGAGTTGCGGTTCCCTTGTGGAAAACACCGTCGCGACGCTTCAAAAGCATTGAGAGCGTGCGCTGGCTGAGATTTCCGAAGTCGTTGGCCAGGTCGGCATTGTATCTGATTACGAATGCGTCTTCTGAAAAAGCGGCATCCGAGCCGAAGGCCATTTCGCGGAACAAAAAGAACCTGAATGCGTCGATTCCATATTTTCCGACAAGATCAAGCGGGTTGACGACATTTCCGACCGATTTTGACATTTTCCCACCGGAAATAACCCACCATCCGTGGGCGAAAATGATCTCTGGAAGCGGCAGTCCGAGCGCGAAAAGCATCGTTGACCAGTAGACCGCATGCGTGGTCAGGATATCCTTTCCGACAAGGTGGCAGGAGGCCGGCCATGTCTTGTTGAACCGCTCCATGTCTGATGGGTAACCGATGGCTGAAATGTAGTTGGTGAGAGCGTCAACCCAGACATACGTCACATACTCGGGGTCGAAAGGAACCTCGATTCCCCAGGACAATCTCTTCTTGGGGCGGGAAATGCAGAGATCCTGGAGGGGCTTCGCCAGGAACCCAAGAACCTCGTTCTTACGGTTTTCAGGTCTTATGAAATCAGGATGGGCGTTGATGTAGTCGATGAGCGTCCGCTGATATTTTGACATTTTGAAGAAGTAGTTTTTCTCTTCAAGTTCTTCTACCGGCCTTTTGCAATCCGGGCAAACCTTCTCTGGAACTTCTTTTTCGGTCCAGAAGCGCTCGCAAGGGGTGCAGTACCAGCCCGTATAGGTTGCGGAATAAATATCGCCCTTTTCGTGAAGAGTGGTAAGAACGTATTGAACGGTCTTCCGATGCCGTTCTTCGGTGGTACGAATGAAGTCGTCATAACGGATGTCGAGGGCGGTCCAGAGGCTTTTGAACTTTTCAACCAACTGGTCGGTATGTTGGATGGGGGTTATCCCCTTGGCTTTTGCGGCTTGCTCGACCTTCTGGCCATGCTCATCAGACCCAGTAAGGAACCATGTTTCACGGCCCATGGCCTTTTGAAAACGGGTGGCGGTGTCGGCCGCCAGCGTGGTGAACGCGTGCCCGATGTGAAGTTCAGCGTTGGCGTAGTAAATTGGTGTCGTGATGTAGAATTTCTTAGGCTGCGACATGATAATCGACCTCGGTTCGGGTCACTTCGGGCTGGCGCCTTGTAGCGACCGGGAATGAATGACCACCCTGTTCCGGCCTTCGGATTTGGCCTGCTCCAGGGCTTTCAGCGCTTGTTGTACCAGAAGGCGGGCGTCAGAGCTGGGATCGGGGAATGACGCGATTCCGGCGGATGCGGTGATTTCATAAGTTTTTTCACTATACTCGAACTTTGCCTTTTCGATGCTTTCTTTAATCCGGCCGACCAGGTAAACCGACCCGGCAGCGTCAGAATGGGGAAGGAGAAGGTAGTAGCGGTCTTGCACTTTCGAGGCCAGATCGGTCTCACGGAGGGAATCTTTAACCGAGCGGCCGATTTCCGCCCCGATTTCCTGGATGAAATT
This sequence comes from bacterium CG2_30_54_10, assembly GCA_001872985.1. Classification (GTDB taxonomy): domain Bacteria; phylum Muiribacteriota; class Ozemobacteria; order Ozemobacterales; family Ozemobacteraceae; genus CG2-30-54-10. The sequence goes on from MNYA01000349.1 coordinate 2,416, forward strand.
CGCATTGGTCTTGTCGATGATGTCCTTGAAATGATCGAGATCGAGGACGACAACGCTCAATGGTTGAGAATACCTTATCGATCTTACCGCTTCCTCAGAGAAGTAATTCTGCCAGACATTGTGGCTTGTCAGGCCAGTCACCTCGTCGCAGAACAAGTTTCGGTAGAGGCGGTTCCGTTCGATGACCAGAGAAACAAGGAGGCAGATATCCTCGGCGAAGGCGAGGTCTTCATTTCTGAAAACCGGAGGACTGACCCGATTTACGAAATTTACCACGCCTAGAACCGTTCCATCAGCGCTTTTAATGGGTGCGCATAGAAGGCTGGCGACCTTTTCCTCTCGATTCTGGAATTCCGAAAATGTTTTGAACCGGGGATCTTTATGCCCTTTGTTCGCGATCAGAGGAAGGCGGCTTTTGATAACCTGGCCAGCAAGCCCCTCGTTGGGTTTAAGTTTCAGCGCAGGATATTTATCTTCCGCGAGGTCGTCCAGGAGGGACTGTTCGACTCCGCGCATGCATGCTACGGTAAGATCGAGGGTTTCGCGGTTGATCAGAAGGATCGATGCCCACTGGATGCTTACGGTTTTGACCGCCTCGTCGAGTATGGTCTTAAGGTTGGTCTGAAAATCGAAGGTCGTGTTCAACTTTTGAGCGATTTGAAGACAGGATCGCGCAACAAAAAGCTGCTGTTCGACCCCGCTTTTGGCGGTTTCGGCTTTGACAATATCATCCCCGCGCAGCTTCTGCTTCTTCATGATGCTGTTCAACTCAGCATTGTACTGGTTGAAAAGCAGGTTCAGGTCATCGGCAAGGTCGGAAACCTCGTCGGAACCTGAATCTTTGACCTGCATTGCGGATTTTCTTTGAAGGAAAACTTCGATCCGTCTCTTTATGCGTTCGAGAGGGCGGGTAACCGAAACCGCGACCAGAAGTGAAGAGAAAAGGCCCAGGCTAAGAAAAATGAAGCCGAGAAACAGGAAAACTGAAAAGGTGATCGGCAGCTCCATTCCGCGGATGTACCAGAAAATAGCCACAGGAAGAGCCATCATCACAAGATTTGTGAGGACAATCCTTTTGGTGATGCTGGCATTGCGAAAAAATTCCACTTTTCACTCCCCGATTCGTGTGTGAAATTCTAGGGGTGTCAGCGTCAAAAGTCAATCCGAATGCGGGAAAAACGTAATATCAATCCCAAGAAGTTCACGCGCATCCGCATCGGCCCCAGGGAAGTGCTGAAACGCGTCTCTAGCTGGACCCTCGCCGAAAAGGTACTTTTTCGGCAGGTCAGGCAAATTGGCGCCAAACGCGGTCGCCTTCTACACTCATGTTTCATTTCAAGACGAGTAGGACGCCGGGGCATTTCGGCGAGGGTCTAGCTGGACCCCAGCCGAAAAGGTACTTTTTCGGCAGCTTGGGCATGTTGGCACCACGCATGACCGCGTTCACCACTCATTTGCCATTGGGAGGCGAGTTGGGCGGGGTGCATTCCCGAAAAAAGGTATTCGCCAAGATGGTGGCGACACCCCAAAGATGAGAACGTGTCATTGCGAGCGAAGCGAAGCAATCTTTTCGATCGAGATTGCTTCGTCGCTTGCGCTCCTCGCAATGACACACCCTCTTCGTTGATGC
>MNYA01000277.1 GCA_001872985.1 bacterium CG2_30_54_10
CTGCCCCCGTTGCTTTGCGCTCGCGAACCTTCGGTGATCCAGCTCGAGGGCGGCACCCACAACCCCTGGTCGCCACCGTTCCACTTCATCGCGGAAGCCTTCCTGCCGACTCTGGCAAGGTTGGGGGCAACCTGCGAGGCGGAGATCACCCGATGGGGCTTCTACCCGGCCGGCGGCGGGAAGTTCGTTGTCCACATCACTCCACCGGCCGAGAGACTCGGACAAATGGTTCTGACCCATCGGGGAAATCTCGTCCGGGCAGAGGTTCTTACCGCCGTTTCGCAGATTCCCTGGGTGGTCGCCGATGATGAAGCCAAGCTGATCGTCAAGGCGCTTCGGTTCCCGGTCGAACTCTGCCGGGCCGAGAATGTCCCTTCACCCGGGCCGGGAAACGTAGCAATGCTGAGCGTTCAATTCGAGAACAGCCGGGCTTTCTTCACCGGATTTGGCGAGCTTGGGGTTTCTCGAAAGCGTGTCGCCCAGCTGGTCAGCACCACGGCCAACCAATTCTTCAAATCGGGCGCGGCCGTCGACTGCCACCTTGCGGACCAGCTCCTGGTGCCGATGGCCCTCGCGGGAGGGGGCAGTTTTTCCACCACCGGGCCGACCGCGCATACGACCACCAACATTGAGATCATCAGGATGTTCCTGCCAGTCCATATCGCTTGCGAGGAAACCAGCAGCGGCGTCTGGAAAATTCGAATATCCAACCGGATCCCGGAATACAGCCCGAACTGATCGTTTGCTGATCGTTTGCCGATCGATAACTGATCGTTTTCCCGCTTGCAAAAGGAGACTAAAAATGGAATGGATCAAGGACAAGAAAAGCATCTCAGGGGAAGCCCGGGTTCCGGTCAAGTCGTGGTGCTCAGACCTTGAACCCGGTGCGATGGCGCAGGCAGCCAACCTGGCGGCGCACCCGTCGGTCATCTTTCATGTTGCGCTGATGCCAGACTGCCACATCGGTTACGGAATGCCGATCGGGGGGGTCATCGCCTGCAAGGAATCCGTTATCCCGAACGCGGTCGGCGTCGATATCGGCTGCGGCATGGGGGCAATCCGCACCACGGCCACCCTGAGCCAGCTGCCGGGCCTGGCCGCCATCCGGAAGATCATGGACGAAATCAAGTTGCGCATCCCCGTCGGCGAAGGGAACAGTCACAAGAGCCGGCAGCAGTGGAACGGCTTCGACAAGTTCGAGGCCTCGCTTTCCGGAGGGGAGCACCCGGGCTGGTTGGATGCCTCAGGATTTGGCCACGACAGCAAGAATCTTGGCACCCTTGGGGGCGGGAACCATTTCATCGAGCTGCAGGCAGGCGAAGACGGGGCCATCTGGCTGATGCTGCATTCCGGTTCCCGCAATTTGGGTTATCGAGTAGCCAACTTGTATCACAAGCTGGCCGGGCGTTTGAATGACAAATGGCATGTCGAGCTGCCCGCGGCCGACCTGGCCTTCATGCCGACCGATTCAGACGAGGGGCAGGCCTATATCCGTGACATGAATTTCGCGCTGGCCTATGCCCTCGAGAACCGGCGTCGGATGATGGCAATCTTCAAGGAGGTCGTCGCCGCGCACCTGCCCGGGGTCGAGTTCCCCCAGGAGATCAACATTCATCACAACTATGCGGCCGTTGAAAACCATTTCGGTCAGAACGTCTGGATCCATCGCAAGGGCGCGACCTCGGCAAAAAGCGGGGAGCTGGGTATCATCCCGGGAAGCATGGGCGCTTCGTCCTATATCGTGAGTGGCCGTGGAAATCCTGAATCGTTCAACTCCTGCTCGCATGGTGCTGGTCGGCGCATGGGGCGCTCCGAAGCCAGCCGGCGTCTGTCCCTGGACGAGGTCAACAAGGCAATGGAGGGCATCGTCTTCGACCGCTGGAGCAAGGTCGGCAGATCCCGCAAGGGACGCGACCCGCAACACTGCCCGGGAGGCCGCCAGAAAGGGGCCGAATTCGATCTGGGCGAGGCGCCGCAGGCCTACAAGGACATCGACCAGGTGATCGGCAACCAGCTCGATCTGATCGAGCCCCTGGTCAAGCTCCGCCCGCTGGGAGTGATAAAGGGATGAAGGGTGAAGGTTGAAGGATGCGGTATACAAGAAGTGTTACGACGGGTCGGCACCGTTGACGGGCATATGCGCTAACTTAGGGATAGGTTGTCATCTCGAACAAATGTGAGAGACCTGATGAACACGAGATTTCTCCCTTCGGTCGAAATGACAAAAATAAGTTTTTGGAGCTTAAGTAAGCGCATATGGATTCGGACCCTCCCATGAGAAGTCTCAATCAGGCTTCGGTTGAGGTTCCATCCGCCGATCCCCGACGTTATCTTGCCGGTAACGCAGAAGAGAGGCGGTGCCTTTCGGGGCTTCTGGGGCTTCTGGGGGCCATCAGGAGCCAGGCTTCAGTGACTGGTGGTCGATGCGCCGTTCAGGGGAGGGCGCCTGTTGGCGGGTCCCGACAAAAAAATCCCCCGGAACAATTTTGATAAAGGCCGGACAGCCGGGAGGAACTTCTTTCGCGATTCCCGCCATATCGTTCCCTTTTCCGTTATCGCTCCGCCGGGAATCAGACAATGAACGTGAGGGTGGTATTCCAGAGTTGAACCCCAGGTGTGCAGAATCTCCAGGATACCCACTTGCCCGCCGAGAAACTTTTTGTCGAGACTGAGTTTTTGCAGCGCATCCGCCGAACTGCGCATGAGCAATGACAACAGAACCTTTTGCTTCGAGCGAATGAGCATCGCCAGCTCGTGGAGAACCGTGAAGACCGCATGGGGTGTTCAAAACGTTGTCTCCCAAGGCAATTTCGGGCTCGAGTGCAAACTTCCACACGATGCTTCGATCCTGTTCAACGCAAGGAACAATGTATCCTGGTCGGCTGAAAAAGGGCCGACTTTTTATGAGGTGTTTTATTCCATTCCCATCGATATCCCCGTCGGGAAGAACACCTCGATTGGGAATCTTTCCGGAAAAGTAATCGATGCGGAACTGCCCGGAAAGCCACCCATACCGAATGTGATTCTGATAATGGGCGGGACGGCGGCTGTCACCGACAAGAGCGGGCGGTTCGTTTTCCCTGCCATCGCCAGTGGAACCCATACACTGACAATCGAAAGAAAATCTGTCGGGTTGAACCGCATCAGTTCGGTCAAGATGCCGGCCGAGATAATGATCGAGGGCGGTGAGACGAGCCGAATCGAAATCGGAATGGTCAAGGGAGCCCAACTCAAGGGAAAGTTTGCCTACCCTCTCGAGGATAAAAGCATTTCCGAAGCCAAAGGGGAATTAATTTTGACCGGCGACATCCGGCAGATTTTGAAGAAGGGGCCAGCAACCGGCCTGGGAAACATTTTGGTTGAATTGTCGCTTGAAGGAGAGACGGTTCGGCGCGTCTCTGACAATGACGGAGAATTTCTCTTCGATGCATTGAAACCTGGGGCATGGCACTATAAGGTGTATGAAGAGAACCTCCCTGAAAATCACTATTTGAAAAACGCCGAAGGGGAAATCGCCCTTGTTGCCGGAGACATAAAGAACGTCTCCTTCGAGGTTCTTCCAAGGCGAAGACAAATTCAAATCGTTGATGAAGGGGAAATCAAACTCAAGGAAGCCACCCCAAAGTGATGATTTTTCAAACAAAGCTGTGAACGACCTTCGCCTAAAGGCGAAGGCTTCGGGGGCAAAAACGCCTTGTCGAATGAATTCGACTGCGGCAACCCCCATGGCCGATTTCCTGCTTTGTCCATCACTAATTCGGTCTCCCCGTGGAAAGAATTTGCCGCCTAAAGGCGTGGGATTTCAAATCCCCTATGGGCGACTTTAAAGTCTCTTTACAACCGCCTCAGACCGAAAAATGGGTAAGAATAGCGCATTGGCTGGTCAGGGTGCATTCCCAAAACGGGTTTGCTTTGGATGTTGTAACTTCTCAAAAAAGGGGGGCACGTGCCCCCCTTCGCC
>MNYA01000060.1 GCA_001872985.1 bacterium CG2_30_54_10
CCCCTGGAATCATTATCTAACCCATTTTTAGCTTATCCTAAAAGATAAGCTAAAAGATAAGCAAAGACATAAGCTAAAAGATAAGCAAAGAGATAAGCAAGTAAGATAAGCAAAAGATAACCCCTTCATCTTCATCTTCATCTGTAAAAGATATGTGCGGGCAAGCCGCCCTGCACCCCCCCACGATGGCCCTTTCCATGCCATGTCTTTTTCCTTGCTCTTGCTTCTGGGCCTGGCCCTCTCTCTGGGCAAAAAAAAAGATTGCAAGTTTATTCCAAATCGCTATAAGCTATTCCTCGTGGGCAATAGCTTGTGGGCGAGATGCCCGAAAAAATGCATGCGGCGAGATGCCGATAGGAGGCGAGAGCCATGAAATTCAAGGCGGTTGTAGATGCTGACGGGAATGTAGAGCTCCGAGATGGGGCGGTGGTACTGGTCGACGAGTCGGGGACTGAATCCCTGTTCTTCGGGCCGGACAAGATCAACGACCTCAACCGCGAGTCCGCGACACGTCGTCACGAGCTCAAAGATGCCAAGGCTGCCCTGGCCAAGTTCGACGGCTTGGACGCCGACGAGATGAAAGAGCTCCGGGCCTTCAAAGAGACGCACAAAGACGCCTCCTCCCAGATCGAGGCGATCAAGCAGCAGATCACAGCCTCCTACACGGAGAAGATGACGGCGCTGTCCGACTCCCTTTCCTCCAAGGACGCCGTCATCCGCAAGCTGGCGGTCTCGAACTTGTTCGCCGGGAGCCAGTATCTGCGAGAGGCGACTCTCCTCCCCGGCGATATTGCCGAGGCCTACTTTGGGCAGTACTTCGAGGTGAAGGACGAAGGTGCAGTTGTTGCCAAGATAAACGGGGTGGAGCTTATGTCACGGAAATCTCCTGGCGAGATGGCCGGGTTTGACGAGGCAATCCAGATCATCGTCGAAACCTACCCCGGCAGGGACAAAATCCTCAAAGACGCTGGCCATCCTGGGTCTGGCGCGTCGACCTCCGGGAGGTTTGGTGCTCCTGCTGGGGGAAACCCATGGAGAAAGGAAAGCTGGAACGTGACCAAGCAGCACCAGATTATGGCCGAGAACCCCGCCCTAGCAACGCGGATGCTGTCCGAGTCCGGGGCGTGACCACAAAAAAACAATAAAAATTAAGGAGATATATTATGCCTCTATTAGTCGCCGGAATTCCGGTAACGCCTGAAACCTTTGCCCCTTATGTCATGCACAAGGCCCTTTCCAAGTCTCAACTGGTGAGTTCTGGGATCATCGACAAGTCCCCGGTGTTCGACAAGCTGATTTCTGGGGGGGGCCTGCTCGTTGACATGCCGTTTTGGATGGAGCCGAACGATGACAGCGAAATTCAGTCCGACACTGTCGACGCGACCGTCAACTCTATTACCGGCGGTAACGACAAGGCCCGCGTGCACTTTCGCCGGTCGGCCTGGGGTGCGTCTGACCTCGCGGGGCAGATTGCCGGTTCTGACCCGTTGGAGAACCTAGCAAATATGCTGGCTGGCTATTGGGCACGGCAGGATCAAAAGCTCTTGATCAACTCGTTGACTGGCCTGTTTGCCGACAACCTGGCCAATGATGCTGGGGATCTCATCCTCGACATCTCGATTGCGGACGGCGCGGCGGTCACTGCCTCGAACAAGATCATCGGGTCTTCGATCATCGACGCCAAGTCGAAGCTGGGTGACAACCACGATCTCTTGACCGCTATCGTGATGCACTCCGTCCCCTTCCATCAATTGGAAAAAAATAGCTTGATCGAATACGTCCGGGTGGTGAACGCTGCTGGCGTCACCCAGTCCGTCTCCGAGGGCTCCCCTAACGGGGCCCAGGGCGTTCCCACCATTTTTGGCCGGAGAGTTATCGTCGACGACTCTTGCCCTGCTGTGGCGACTGGACTCGGGGGCGGGGTGCGTTATTCATCCTATCTTTTCGGCTCCGGGGCTGTAGCTATGGGAGAAGTTCCCTCCAAAACCCCCTTCGAGGTCGCCCGGAACGCCAAACGCGGGATCGACGAGTTGTACGTCAACCGCCAGTTCATCCTCCATCCCCGTGGAATTGCCTGGACGAACGCCACTTGCGCTGGTTCCTCCCCCACGTTTGCGGAGGTGGCGCTCGCTGCCAACTGGAACCGGGTATGGAACCAGAAGGGCGATGTCCGCATCGTCAAACTGGTGACTAACGGTTGAACCGTGTTTGGATGATTAACTAAACCAAGAGCCGGATCGTCATTAGGCGGCTCGGCTCTTTTTGTTTACTGGGAGGGATAACGATGGGAACTTTTAACCCAGCTATGAACGCGGCGATCAATAGCCAAGAAACGGCTTCAGGGCTCGAATCTGGTGCCGATGGTACTTTGCCCCCAGCCGGGGCAAGCAAAGTCTCTCGGCCGGATATTCCCCCGCCATTGGCGAACGATGCCCCTGCTGCCAACATGGAGGTCGTCTAGGTGGGGGTGTACTCTTCCGATAGCGATCTCGTCCCCTACGAGGGGCGGGTGCTGTCCCTCTCGTCGGTGAACTCCTGGGCGGGCAAGCATGACCTCGCTGCCCGGGATATTGATCTCCGCCTCCGCTCCCGGGGGGTGATTGTCGAAGACTTGACCGCTGATGGCGTCACCCAACTCAAGACGGCGGCTGTCTTCCTGACCCTGGCCCTGGTCTTCGACGAGCTGTCCTTGTCCGGGGCAGAGTCGCACCACTTGAAAGCTCAGGAGTATAAAAAGCGGTTCAGGGAGGAGCTCGACCTCCAACTTGCTGTTGGGCTGGCGCTCTCTACCCCCGAGAGCTTTTCACGGGGCTCGATGGCCTTTGACCTGGTGCGCTGATGGTTGCCAGCGGTGATACAATCCTTGATGCCCTACGGCTGCGGCTCGATGTCGTCGCGGCCTATACCGACCGGCAATTCCACTGGCCTGACGAAATCGGCGACAAGTTCCCGGCGCTGCTCATCGTCCCGGGCGGTGTCACCCCGAGGGATTTCCCCGACGACCATCGGAGCGGTTCTGTAGACCGGCGGGTGCATATTTTCGGGTATGTATTCTCTCAGAGCGCCCCGTCGACGGAGCTTGAGGGGCTACAGGCTGAGGTGTTGCGGATGTTGCACACCGAGCCCTACGACCTGGGCGTGGGTATCCACCAGATCAACTGGCTGGGGACGGACTCTGCGGCGTCGGCGTTCTCGGTGCTCGGTTTCAACGTCGGTTTCTCCGCCCCCATAGGTGTTTGCCGGATGGACTTCTCCCTCTGGCACGAAATCAATTACCAGGCCGGGGCATACCTCGGCTACTAACACAAAAAGGAGTGTGAAAGATGAGTAACTATCAATCTGCATCGAACGCGAAAGTCGTCCTTGGTGCCTGGGCTGGGTCTCCCTCGACGATCAAGGGGCTCAATGCGTTGTCACTGCCCCTTGGGGCGTCTCGGAAAATCCTCACCGTCGAAGAGTTTGGGAGGGATATTGACACGAAGGTAACGACTAGCGCGGAATATGACGACCTCTCGTTCTCCGGCAACCTTGTGCTCGGGGACTCGACGGGGCAGGATGCCCTCCGCCAACTGTTCGTGTCCAACACCCCCATCACAGATATCCGCTTCTACTTGAGCGCTGTTGACTTCTGCGCTCTTGACCTGGCGCATGACCCGGGAGGGTACTACCAAATCTCTAAATTCAGTCCTGGTCAAGCGCAGAAGTCGGGAGTGTTCCCGCTGGCTGTGTCCATGTCGGTGGGGGGAATGTCTGCCTTGTTCACCAAACACGTTTCCGCTATCGCCAATGCTGATGTGAAGGTCGCAACATCTTCGACGATTTCGGATGTCAACTCCGGATTCCTCGCTGCGGGGTTTGCCGTGGGGGATGTCGTGATTATCGACGCCTCCACTTCAAACACGCTCCTCTCCGGCATCATC
>MNYA01000190.1 GCA_001872985.1 bacterium CG2_30_54_10
CCCGGGGAAGGTTTCTTTTGAAGGCAAGGACGGAAGGTTCATGGGATGGTCCTCACGAGGCGGAAGCCCAGGTCGTAGCTGCGGACGCCAGGGACGACCCCGTTCCGATCCGCCGAGCGGCAGTAGCCCCAGACGACGTACCAGTCGCCGCCCCGGAGGACGCGGATCGAACCCGCGGAAGGGCCCCGGGGATCGGTCTGCGACCCCCGGTCGCTTTGGTCCTCCCACCAGTCGTTACACCATTCCCAGACGTTGCCGCTCATGTCGAACAGCCCGAATACATTCGGAAGTTTAGTTCGGACGGGCTGCGTTCCTCCTTTGGTCGCATGAGGATCCGTCCAAGTTTCATCGAAGGCATTCATGATGTACCAGGCGTATTGCTTCATCGTTGCCTCGGTCGAATCACTCCCCCAATAGAACGCCGTCGTATTCGTCGGGCTCCCCCGACAGGCGTATTCCCATTCAGCCTCGGTTGGCAGTCTGTAACCGGTCGCCGCCCAATCGCAGGTCACCGTGTCGGTGTCGACGATGGTCGTACTGTTGCCCTGGTTTTGGTAACATGGGGTCAAGCCCTGTTGAACGCTGAGCGCATTGCAGAACCGCACGGAATCGAACCACGACACCGTTTCGACGGGCTGGCTCGAGGTGTCGGCATACCCACTGGAGTAATGCGTCTGCGTGGGAATGAAATAAGACGGGTTCGTTCCAATGATCTTCTGATACTGCGCCTGGGTGACCTCGGTTTCGCCCATGTAGAACCCCTTCGTCAACGTCACCTGATGCGGCAGCCAATCGCTACTCCACCGCCCGGGCTCATCGGCCGGGCACCCCATCGTGAACGTGTTCGCGGGGATCTGGGCGAACCGCATCTTCAGGCCGGTCGTGGCATCCAACGTGATTTCGAGGGGGTTTCCCGTTGAGGCCTGCGGGGTCGCGGAAACCTGCGTGGATTCAACCGACTCGCCATTGGCGTTCACCGCCGTCACGACGTAATAGTATGTCGCCCCATTCGTGCGGCCGGTGTGCGTAAAGGGGGTGGTCTTGTTAGCCAACGGCGTTCCGTTCGCCTTCGTCACACCAGAAGTGTTCGACCAGTAAACGGTATACGATGCCGCCCCCGTCACGTTGTCCCAGGTCAACGTCACGCTTCCATTCCCTTTGGTAGCCAACACATTCGACGGCGCCGCCGGCGGGGTACCAGTCACGATGCCGCTTACGGTGTGCTCGGGACTCAGGTAGACCCGCGCCCCGGCCCAAACCTGCAGCTTGATGACGTCCCCGTTCGTCAGTGTCAACGGAGTTGCCGTGAACGATGCATCCGCGAACGACACATTCGCCAAATCATCGAAGCTGCCGCCCTGGTTTCGCTTTCTGATCTTCCCGGGACCCTTGTACCGGATTGGCTGCCCCGGCAACAGGTCGTTCCACGACCCCATATCCTGAGCGATCAGATGCTCCAGGGTTCCCGAAACCAAGTATTTCCCCGGGTTCTGCGTGTCAGGGGTTCCCGTGATGCTCAACACCATCGTCGGCCAGAACCGGTCGATCACTTCCGCGCACGCCTTCACCGCGGCAGGAACCAGAACCTGGGCTTGCGAAAGGGCTTGATCCTTGAAAATGTCGAAGGAACGCGGCTTCTTGATAATACCAGCCGAAAGGAACCGCTCAAGGTATGAGGACGGTGATTCCTTCGCCATGACCACAGTTTTGCCGTTTCCAAATTGCTTTGTCAGAAAGATCGGTCCGAACTGGCCTTCCTTCGACGAGTCATACAGGTTCGGAAGCGGCGGATCGGGAGCAACTGGAAAAGACGTCAGGTAATTCTCCGGTTTGACCGACCATTCGGGAATGTTGAAGGTATCCTGGCTGTAGAAATTCTCGTTGGTGAATTTTGCCAGGCGTTCCATGAGAACCCGGGGAGTCGGATTCCCCAAAATGTCGAACTCCGCGGGAACGCTCAGGCTCGTTGGATCCAAGGAAACGATTCCCCGAATTTGTTGCGTAAACACAGTGTATTCGAGGGGTTCCACTCTGGCCCAATTGAAAGTGTTATCTCCAAATCCATGACCGTCGTTGCGGACATGTGCCGGAACCGCCAGGTCCGCAGTTCCATGGAGCGTTTCGCCCAACGCCCGAAATGCCGCGGCAAACAGCGTTTCTGTCGCGTTCGAAGTTGTCCAGGGGTCGATGATGAAATTCGATTGCTCCAGCCCTGCCTTGTACATCTGAAGGGCTTGCTTGAAACCGTAGTAGTGACACTCCGAAGGTTTTGTGCCGGGAAAGTCGATCGACCAGTCGATGATGTTCACCGGAGGGTCCGTGATCCAGGTCACGACGAAGCAATCGGTCAGATGACGGAGCGCCCCGGGGGTGGCATTGAAAAAATGGCGCATGGCCATATACTTATCAGTCAGTATCAGGGTGAACCCGTTCGGGGGTGTGTTTGGATCGACATCGGCGGTGAATCCACCTTCGCCCATCCAGGAAACGAAGTTCAGGGAAGGTTGGTGGCCTGTGTATTCGTTCAGCCTGGCGTAATCGACCTTGTAAGAGCGTCCTTGAAAAGTCGTCGAAAAGTCAAACGAAGAGTTCCCGTATTTTAGATCCGGACCGTGGAGGTTTTTGAAATAGTATGCCGCGGATTCACTGATGGCGCCATGGGCATTGAGGTTATCCCAGGCGGGAAGGTTCACCGGAAAGGCCAAAACGAGGATTCCGGCAATCAAAAAACCGAATCGGATCAAGGGAGTTGATCTTGCGTTCATTTCGCTCTCTCCCTTCTCACAGGCTTCTGATCAGCCAGCGGCCGTTCGTTTTCTCGAGCATGACTTGGAATTCGAATCCGTTGATTACGAGGGTCATTTCGCCATATCGGGAACCCTCCTGGCCTCCGCTGAACGTTCCTCCTCCCGCGGAGGGGTCGGCAACGTAGGTCAATGAGGCGGTCTGGAGGGCACTTGCGAGGGCGGCGCGGAGGTCGGGGGATTCGTTGAACAGGCTGCGGTATTTTTCGCGCACCGCGGGGACGAAGAGGTCGGCAGCGGTGTCGACTTCGCCCGCCGTCAGCGCCAGAGCCAGGGTTTCCCTGACGGGCTCGACGGCGGCCTGTTCCTGGGTTTGGGTGAGGGCGGCGGTAAGGGAGTTCGTATAGCGTGCCACAGCGTCGTCGTAGGCGGCGGATGCGTTGAAATCGAGGCCCGCAAGAACGGCGGACACGCGGGAGGTCAAACCGAAGGTCGCCTTCGGAAAAAGGGTTCCATCGGCGCAGATACGGGTGATGACAGTGGCGACAATGTCGGGCTTTTGGCGTTTGGTTTTGGCCGCGACATCAATGGTGTTGTCAACCCCATACGCCAGGTCAAGCGCCCCGTGGAAGTCGGTTTGCGAGGCAATGTGACCACCGTTGATGTGCAAATCGCCGATGACGGTGGCAAGGGGAACGCCGGAGAATTCGACGGTTGCGACTCCGTTGATCACCGGGACGGTCTTCGTCAGGGTCGTGGTCGGGTTGGATGTGTTGCCGAAATTCACCAGGATCAGTTTGAACGTCACGGTCGGAGTCGAGGAGGCGGAAGCACGAATTGCGGGGGTCATGTTTCCGGCTCCAGCGCGACCGGAGGCCGGGTTCACCCCGTCTTGGGAGGTCGGGGCCGCCGGTTTTCCCTGGGATGGGAGAGCCGTCCCGGCTCCATAATCGGGCGGAAGGATCTTGAAACGGACGGTGGTTGCCTTGCCAATCAGCGGCGATTTGATGCCGGGACCCGCGCCGGTCAGAAGGCCGGTAAGGGCGTCGCCGTCGCCGCCCCCGAGGCGGCAGCCAGCCTGCCAGAGCAGCACGCCAGTCAAAAGGAAAAAGGAAAGTGAGACCAGGACCATACGGTTTTTCATGACAACCTCCTCAATGTAAAACACCCATGGGCGAGGGTTGGGGTGCCCGGACGCTGTTCAGGGGGAATA
>MNYA01000413.1 GCA_001872985.1 bacterium CG2_30_54_10
GTTGCCAAGCACGCGCCGCGTCCCGATCATCAGCGGCGTTGCAGGAAAGGTTTTCGCCAGCGGCGAGCCCAAGATAGTGAACGACCTTCCGAATCATGATGATTCCCGAATCCTGGAGTCGGCTCCGGTCGTACGAAGTTCGCTTTGTTTTCCGATCAAGAGCAACGAGGAAGTGGTCGGGATCATTTCGGCAAGCAACAAGATTTCCGGAGAACCGTTCACCGCGCGAGACCTTTCCCTCATGGAAACCCTTGCGATGCAGGCAAGCATCGCGATCAAGAACGCCCGGCTCTACCAGGATTTGAATCGCAAAATTCTCGAGTTGAACACACTTCACGACATTGGCAAGAGCATGAGCCTGGTGCTCGATCTCGAAAAACTGCTTGAGATGATCATCGAGATGACGTCCCGCGTTATGGGTGGGGTCCGTTCCAGTTCCCTGATTCTTTTCGATGAAGAGACCGGCAAGTTGCAGGTCAAGGTCTACAAGGGGGTTCAACGCAATACTCCCATCGAGGCGATTTCCGTCGGGGAAGGAATCGCCGGAAAGGTTTTCGAGCGCGGCGAACCTCTTATGATCAACAATTTCGGCGTGGAGGGGGCCGGAACAGAATCAGACAACGATACCCCCAGAAGTTCCCTTTGCGTCCCGCTGAAAGTCAAGGAGAAACCCATCGGTGTCCTGTCGGTTTCCGACAAGATAACCGGAGAAAATTTTGACGAGAACGATCTATCCATGCTGGTTACATTGGCCTCGCAGATAGCTATCACCTTGAATAACGCCCAACTCTACGAGGACCTCGAGGCAAGTTATCTTTCATCGGTCCGCGCCCTTGCGAACTCGCTGGATGCGAAAGATGCCTACACCAGAGGTCACAGCGAAAGAGTCGCCTTATATTCAATGGAAATCGGGAAAAGAATGAACCTGGTTCCGGAGATGCTGAAAACGCTGCATATTGGCGCGCTCCTGCACGATATCGGCAAGATCGGAATTTCCGAGGCAATCCTTCAGAAAACTTCGAGGCTTACGGATGAAGAATATCAACTGATCAAGACCCATCCGGTCCGCGGCGCTGCCATCATCGAACCGGCGAAGTTCCTGAAGGAAAAAGTTCCCCTGATAAAGTACCATCACGAGCGGTTCGACGGAAATGGCTATCCCGAAGGCCTGAAGGGCGAGGTCATCCCTCTTATGGCCAGGATCGTTTGCGTGGCTGATTCCTACGACGCGATGACCAGCAAGCGGGCATATCGCGACACCATGGAAAAGGAATCTGCCGCCCAGGAACTCCTCAAATGCTCCGGAACGCAGTTCGATCCGAAGATCGTCGCCGCCTTTCTCGGGGTCCTTTCCGATGAGGCGAAGATGAAGGAAATCGAACGGTACAGATACTCATGAGCCGTCTTTGGAAACTTCTGGAACCTCCCGATGCGGAAATCAAAGCGTTGCACGCTGAGACCAATATCCCCTTGATTCTGCTCCGTATCATGTGGAATCGTGGTCTTCGTGATCCGGCCGCAATCGATCGATATTTCGATCCGAAAGCCCGGCTTCTTACATCCCCGTTTCTACTGAACGGCGTCTCTCAGGCAGTCAACAGAATCCAGCTCGCGCTAGAGCGCGATGAATCGATTCGTATTTACGGTGACCGTGATGTAGACGGGATAACCTCGACCGTCCTTCTTTTGGAAACCTTGCTTGAGTTTTGGAAAAAGGTCGATTTCACCGTCCCCGTAATCGAGGATGGTTACGGTTTGAACCGCGACTATCTTGACGTCGCCAAACGCGATGGTGTGAGCCTGATCATCACGGTCGACTGCGGGATCAGCAACATCGCGGAGGTTGAGTATGCCCGAACGCTTGGAATCGATGTGATCGTAACCGATCACCACCAACCCCCGACCAACCTGCCGAACTCGGTTGCGATCGTAGATCCAAAGCTTCCCGGGTCGCCGATGGCGCAAAAGGATATGGCCGGGGTAGGCGTGGCGCAGAAACTGGCCATGGCGGTGGTTCTCGCCCAGACGAAAGCGCTTTCCAAACCCCTGATTGCAGTCGATTATCAAGGATCCGATGTCGATCTGGTTCGCTTTTCTCCGCGGAAGGGCTTCACCACGGTGAAGCATTTGAATTCGCAAGCACTTGCACACTCCCAACTTCTCTTTTTCAGTCCCGCAGAACGAGACGCTTTAGTTGAGGTTATCCCGGAAGTCAAGGGCGGAACCCCGATATTCCTCAACAAGCTTTGCGAGCAATGCACCCCCGAAAACAGCGCTACCACAAAAGCAGAGATTGCTCTGGACATGCTGATTCCCCAAGAATGCCAGGGAGCCCGCCGGTTGACGATCGTTTATCTCAAATACCTCGAAGCCCTGGAGCCGCAGGTAAAAGCACACTGGCAGAGATCGTTGGATGTCCTTGCAGTCGGGACGATCGCCGACATGGTTCCTTTGCGTGGCGAGAATCGCACTCTGGCGCAAATGGGCTTGAAATTCGCAACGAATACCCGTAGAAATGGGCTTCAGGAGCTTTATACGCTCCTCGGTTGGAAAATGAAGAAGGTCACCGAACGTGACATCAGCTTCAACATCGCTCCGATACTCAACTCCTCGGGGCGGCTCCGATCGGCCGAGCTTGCGATCGAGCTTCTAACAACCGTTTCCAATTCAAGGGCCAAGGAACTTGCCGGGGAGCTTTTCGAACTGAATATCGAGAGAAAACGGCTCGGGGAGAACTGCTATCGCCAGGTTAAGGAACATCTTCTCGCACAGAACGACCTCGAAAAAGCGAAGATTCTCCTTGTAATCGCTCCGTTACCGAACCAGGGAGTCACTGGAATAGTTGCCACTCGGCTCATGCTCGATTTCAGTCGCCCGGTGATCGTTCTTTTGGAAGACCATGGAAGATATCTTGGTTCCGCACGCAGTTACAAGAGCATAAACATCATGAACGCGCTTCACAACTGCGCCCATCTCCTGGAAAAATATGGGGGCCATATCGGCGCAGCGGGCTTGACGCTTCCGCTGAATCGGGCCAATGATTTCCGGAAGTGCATCAATGCCTACGCCGAAACTGCGGTCACCGAGGAGGATCTTCGGCGCGAGTGGCTTATCGACACCAGAATCGATCTTGACCTTGTTGATGAGACCTTCCTTGATGATTTGTTGAAATTCTCCCCCTTCGGTGTCGACAACCCTGCTCCGCTTTTTCTTGCACGCCAGGCGCCATTCTATGAGGTTCGAAAAGTGGGTGAGGCAAAGAATCATTTGCGCTTCAAGTTCCGGAAATCTTCCGGGAGAGCCCTCTATGGAATCGGCTTCAATCTCGGTTCATTGATCGGGCAGGATGTGCTTTTCGATCAGACGTGCGATCTTGTTTTTACGGTCGAATCCAATGATTACAACGGAGTCCGATCTGCTCAGGTCGTGGTTTGCGAGGCAAATTTTTCACCCCCGGGAAGCTGACTGTGTTACAATACCGTCAATCCATTCATCGGAGATGCCTCGCAATGGAACTCGTTTCGACTCCTCCCTTGAACAAATACGATTTCACCCGTCTTCGGAACATGTGGGAAACCCTTGTTCTCGATGTGGTTTCCGGTTTGATCCAGCGGTGGGAGATGTGCGATTGCCAGGATTGCATCCTCGACGTGACAGCCCTGGCTCTGAACCAACTGCCGGCCAAATACTGGGTTCTTGACAAGTATGATGTGCTGACTACACCCGAATCATTTCTAAAAGATTCGAACAACCGCAGAATTGCGGAAGAGTCGGTATTGAAAGCGCTCAGACTGGTTGAGCAGAACCCGCACCACTGAAACTGAAGTTGACGCCGAACATTGTTCCGCGACTGACAAAAGAGTAACTTCTCAAAAAAGGGGGGCACGCGCCCCCCTTCGCCTCGCGAAGTGAATTCGCGAGGCTCATCCCCCGCGGTCGGGCGCTTTGCGCCCTC
>MNYA01000124.1 GCA_001872985.1 bacterium CG2_30_54_10
CTTGATTACAGCCCCGGTTACAGCCTTGATTACAGCCCCGATTACGGCCCCGATTACAGCCTTGATTACAGCCCCGATTACAGCACAGACGACAGCCATGAAGCCAGTCCAGGCACCCGTGAAACGGCGGGCGGCAAATCAATAATTCTAGGAGAGAATATGTCCGATCAGTCCGAAACCCTCTGGAACCAGTTCGAGGAAGAGCGTCGAAAAGTGGCATCCCCACAGGACGCCGAAGCCCTCCGAATTAAATACCTTGGGAAAAAAGGGCCTCTGTCGGCTCTCTTGAAAAACCTCGGGACGCTTCCGCCCGACCAGCGCCGCACCGCCGGGGAGGCGATCAATCGCCTGAAAACCCGTCTCGAAGAAGGCGTCAATGCCATGAACCGCGAAATGTCCGTGAGCGCCGATGAGACCCTGCTCAAGGCCGATGTTCTCGATCCATCTCTGCCGGGCACCGCCGTCCCGTTGGGAAGCTTGCATCCGGTCACGCAGATCGGCAGCGAGGTTGCTTCGATCTTCCTTTCAATGGGGTTCTTCCTTGCCGAGGGCCCTGAAGTTGAAGATGAATACTACAATTTCGAGGCGCTGAATGTTCCAAAACATCACCCCGCCCGGGATATGCAGGACACCTTCTACCTCGAAAACGGTCAGGTGCTTCGAACACAAACCTCGCCAGTCCAGATCCGGACGATGGAGACGATCAAGCCGCCATTCAAGATGGTCGCGCTGGGCAAAGTTTTCCGGCGAGACAGCGACATCACCCACAGCCCGATGTTCTCCCAAATGGAAGGGCTCGTGGTGGGCGAAACAATTTCCATGAGCGACCTGAAGGGTACTTTGGGAACGTTCGCCGAAAAGATGTTCGGAAAACGCCCTACCCGCTTCCGGCCAAGCTACTTCCCATTCACCGAGCCTTCCGCTGAAATGGACGTTCAGTGCATCTTCTGCGAGGGAAAAGGCTGCAAGGTCTGCAAAAACTCCGGTTGGATGGAAATCCTCGGCTGCGGGATGGTCAACCCCCATGTCTTCGAGGCAGTGAAATACGATACCGAGAGATACACCGGGTTCGCGTTCGGAATGGGAATCGAGCGCATGGCCATGCAACGTTTTGGAATCAACGACATCCGGCTGCTTTTCAACTCCGACGACCGTTTCCTGCGCCAATTCTAAAGGAGAGAAGAAAACCCGTGAATATTTTATTGAGCTGGTTGAGAGATTACATCGACATCCAGGTTCCTCCCGAGAAAATCGCCGACGCGCTCCTGATGGCCGGCATCGAGGTTGAATCGATCCAGGAACCCGGCAAGCATCTCAAGAACGTTGTCGTGGGGCAGGTTTTATCAAAGGTTCCCCATCCCAACGCCGATAAGCTTTCACTATGTAGTGTCGAAATCGGCAAAGGAACCCCGCTTCAAATAGTCTGCGGAGCCCCCAACCATAAAGTCGGCGACAAGATTCCCGTCGCTCTCATCGGAGCTGTTCTGCCCATGGGTTTTGAAATCAGGGTGGCGAAAATCCGGGGAATCGAGTCGTTCGGAATGCTCTGCAGCAAAAAAGAACTCGGCCTCTCCGAAGATCATTCCGGCCTGCTGATATTGCCATCTGATACTCTTGTCGGCACTGATATCGTCAAGGTTCTCGGCCTTGACGACGTGGTTTTCGAAATCAGCGTCACTCCGAACCGAGGCGATGCCCTCTCGCATCTGGGAATAGCGAGAGAACTTTCGGCCATCTTCAATCTTCCGCTGAATCGAAACCCCCTCGACGGAACCGACGGAGAAAGCGCGATCGATGGCCTGACTTCCGTCACAATCAACGAACCGGAACTCTGCCCCCGATACGGAGCCAGGCTCGTCCAGGACGTGTCAGTCGGGGAAAGCCCAAAATGGCTCAAGGAACGCCTGGAAAAAATCGGGATCCGTAGCATCAACAACGTTGTTGATATCACCAACTACGTGATGCTCGACATCGGGCACCCGATGCATGCATTTGACCTCGATCGCCTTGATGAGCGCCGCATTTGCGTCCGCCGCGCCACGCAGGGCGAGGTCATCGAAAGCCTCGACGAGGTCAAGCGGACACTCGATCCGTCAATGCTCGTGATCGCCGATGCAAAAAAACCGGTGGCCATCGCCGGAGTGATGGGCGGCCAGGAAACCAAGGTCACGCAGAAAACCCGAAACGTACTGCTCGAAGCCGCTTATTTCAATCCAATCAGCATCCGCAAAACCGCGAAAACCCTTGGAATGATGTCCGATTCATCATATCGCTTCGAGCGCGGAACGAACATCGACAATATTCCGATCGCCCTTAACCTTGCCGCTCGCCTCATTAAGGATGTCGCCGGCGGAAAACCCGTGGAAGGCATTATCGATGCATTCCCAGCGCCACCGCCCCTCAAACGGGTGATGCTGCGGGCACGCCGCGTAGCAAGGGTTCTGGGCATTGAACTGAAACCGCAGCAAATCGAGACACTTCTGCTCAGGCTGAAATTCGAAGTCAGCCGCGAAGGCGAAACCCTTTGGATCGGGGTTCCACCGTTCAGACACGATATCGAGCAGGAGGTCGACCTGATCGAAGAGGTCGCAAGACTTTTCGGGTATGAAAATATTCCGCACACGCTCCCGATGGTATTCTCCGAACCCGTTCTTCCAACCCCAATCCAGAAACTTGGCAAGCGAGTGCGGGAATACCTCGTGGATCAGGGTTTCCATGAGACCATCACCTATAGCTTCATCCCCACCCGGATTCCCGATACGTTGAAGGAAGGTCCGCCGTTGGTTATACGCAACCCACTCTCTGAAGATCAGGGCCACCTTCGGACCAGCCTCTTGTGGGGAATGATCGACGCCGTGAAACGCAACATCTTTTGCGACGAGTTCGCGTTGCGCTTCTTCGAGGTGGGAAGAGCCTACCACAAAGAGCCCTCCGGTTTCGCCGGCGAAAGCGACCGGCTCTGCATCGGCTGCTGCGGCCCGTTCAATCCCGCCGACTGGAATAACAGCGGAAACCGCTTCGATCTTTTCCGGTTGAAAGGGATGCTTGCTTCCATCGGCCGCCTCGTCCGGCAGGATTTCGAGTTCGCACGCGGGACGCACTTCGCGCTGCATCCGACACGTCAGTTCGAGCTCCGGCTGCAAGGGAAGCACATCGGCTACTTGGGTCAGATCAACCCCAGCTTTCGGGACAACAAGAAAATCCCTGAAGAGATATTCCTGGCAGAGATCGATCTCGGAGCGTTAGCAAATGCGAATCCAGTGAAAACGCTGATGAAACCGATTCCAGAGTTTCCGGCCATCAGGCGGGACATCGCTGTTGTCCTTCCGAAGACTGCCCAGTTCAGCCAAATCAGGCATATCATCGTTGAAGAGGGCGGCGATATCCTTGAAAACTGTACCCTTTTTGATATATATGAAGGAAAAGGGATCGAGTCCGGCAAGCGGTCTGTTGCGCTATCGATAACCTTCAGGGCAAAAGATCGAACGTTGAAAGATGAGGATGTACAACCCCATGTCGATGCGGCATTACGTAAGCTCGGGGAGAAGCTTCAAGGGAAGCTTCGCGCGTAGCTCATGATCAGGGAATGGTACGCTTTTTTCGCCAATCCCGGGAATTGTCTGGCTCCGACGCTCGGCCTGTTCTTCCTCATTTTTTTTGACGTGGTTGACCTATGTTTGGGACGCATCCAATACCGGGTTCAGAAAACCGACGAATGGCGATCTCGCACAGATCTATTTTTCAGGGGCAATGTGTTTTTTCATCGGAGGTTCGGTTTTCGGCCTGCTAATCGCCCCGGACAATACCGACGCGTTGTTTGGGCTTCTCGGCGTGAAACCGGCTCTGCTGACAACCTCTACCTACGTTCAGTCCGTCATTCTCTGGTTTTTGACCAAGATCTCCTGATGCGGTAGGGGCGGGTTTCAAACCCGCCCCCTACACGATTTTGCGC
>MNYA01000411.1 GCA_001872985.1 bacterium CG2_30_54_10
CTCCGATTGCCCCTTTTCTTATGGCCGGATCAGCGTGATGAAGCAATTCCTGGATCCGGTTGAACCGCTCGCGAGCACCAAGGAACCGCAGGGATTCGAGCCATTCAGCATCGGCCGCATCCGGATTGTCTGAGATCGTCTTTCGAATGGTGATCGCATACGCCCGGTCGAGCCTATAATGAACCCATGCCATAAGCCCATAAACCACGGCCGCGCCGGCAAAAAGGGCTCCAGGGCTTAGCCGCGATCTCACCGCCAGGAGGACTCCCCCAACGAGCATGCTTGACGCCGAGCAGACGATTCCGATATCACGCCGAAAGCGCCCGCGTTCGCGGTTTCTGACCGCGCTCAGCAGAATTGTCGTCGCCGGAACGGCGAAGTTCTTGCTGTTTATCAGGACGAAAAACTGGATAGTGACTATGAGAACGAACGTGAGGCTTATTGTCGCTCCGAAGCAAAGGAAAATGAGAATTCCAGGCATCGCCATCAGAACCCGGCCAATCGGAAAAAGAGAAAAAACCTGGTTCATGACAAGAGTTTGCAGCCCGATCACCGTCAGATCTGCGGCAGCTCCGAACACACCAAGAAAGACGGCCAGATCCTGGGTGTTGGGAAAACGCCGGCTAACCGTTCTTGCAAAAAGGAAATCGATGAGGTATTTGTTGAAAAGAATCAAAAAGGAAGATACCATCAGAAGTCTTACCAGTGGCTGATTCCAGGTAGAAATCAGCTCTGGGTCATGCCCTTGCTCCCGTTGCGGAAAGGGTGAACCGTTTTTTTGAGCGGGGGGTTCAGAGGCTTGACAAGCAATCTCGTAAGGCTCAAGTTCGCCGAGGATAAACTGCTGGATAACGATCAGAAGGGCGGTAAACCATAACAAACCGCGGATCCCGACAATGTCCATTACGAATTTCAGCAGGATTCCGCTCAGGATATAGCCAAGGCTTCCTGCTGCGTAGATCCCGGGAAGGCTTTGCTTGGCCTCCTGCAGTGGGAGAAATTGGTTGGCCATGTTCGCGAATGATTGGCTGGTAAACAGATCTGTCAGAATCGAAAGGATCAGGAAACAGAGCAATATCGGCGCTGCGGCCCCTTCAACGACCGCGCCGGCCACAATCGAGAAGACGAGCGCGGGCCAGGAAATGGCCGATAACAGGCCGTGACCTTCCAAACCGGAAGCCTTCCTCGATAGGACGAACTGAAAGAAAATGAAAAAGACGTTGACCAGGACGTAAACCCAGGGAAGTGATTCCGCTCCGGCATTTTTCAGAAAGATGGTCAGAAGAGAAAGATACAAGAGGTTGTTGCTGGCTTTCTGGAGCAGAAAGTGAAGCGACAGCAGGCGAACCGGGCTTCGCCTGGGAGCATCGCCTGATAGTGTTGCCGGAATTGCCATTACCACGATCGTGCTGGGTGTGATCTTCGCGCTTTATGGCCGCCCAAAGGGGCAGGGGCAGCCAGCCGCTGCTGCGGAGCCTGTAAGCCTCCGCCACTATTCGGACATTCCGCTACAGCCCGAGTTGTAAACAGCTTCAACATGCTTTGAAGGTCACGCACATCCGCTTTCTACTCTTTTCTCTCCCAGGTTCGTGTCCAGATCTCGTCCATCAGACGGTTCTTCTCGAGCGAGGCGACCATATCGTTGAAGGCGGTGCAGGCGCCGGCCATCTCGTCCTCCCCCTCCACGGGAACCCTGTGACTGACCACACCATCGGAAACAAGACGTATTCCCTCGAGCAGTCGGGTCACGTTTCCGGCAAGATTTCGGGCCAACGCAAATCCGAACCCGACTGCGAGAACCAGCGCAATTGCGAGAACCAGGGAAAGGTCGAAAAGTATTCGGTGGAAAAAACCGAGAACCTTGTCCCGGGGCTTGGCCGCCACAAGGTAACTGTTCAGGGCAGGTATTCGCGCGACCGTTCCAAGAAAATGTCCGTTTCCAATAGCGAACTCTACAGGCTGGTTTGGACGGCTTTTCAAACGCTCGAAGTCAAGAGATAATCCAACAAAGCCATCTGGGATCCCGTCGCCGCGGTGGGCGATAGATCGCCCGCTTTGGTCGACCATGAAAAGCACCTCGCCGCCGACCATCGGATACTCTCGTATGAGCTCCTTCATTTCCGGACCTTCTAGCGTTATGGCGCAGCTTATGACCCCGATAACCTTTTTCATGTCAACGAAATCGAAGATCGGAACCACAATCAGCATCATTTTCTGCTCGGACGATGAAATGATATGACCGGTAAATAATGGCTTTCCGGATTGCAAAACCTCGTTGAAGGCATCACGCGTGGAGACTCCGCTTTTTGCTTTTGCCTTTAGGATGTTTCGTCCCAGGTATTTGGCGTCAAGGCCACGAAATCGATTTCTGAATGCCAGGGAGCTCACAACGCCATCGCTTCTGTAAATGAAACAGCTATAGAAAAATGGGTTAAAATCGAGAAAACGGTACATCGCTTCCCGCTGTCTATCCGCGTCCATGAGCTGTAATTCGGGCTCTTGGGCCAGGTAGCGAAGCTGGCGCTCGTAACTTTTCAGAAGCGAATCGATCCCGTTCTGGATTGCACCTGTAAGGCCTGTTTGTGAATCAATCGCTTGCTGAAGAAGATCTTTACGAAATTTCACGGCGATGGTGATTCCCAGAATCAGGATGGGGACGAAAGCGGCCAGAACGGCAACTGCAACGATTCTGTTTCCGATTCGCTGATGCCAAAGCATTGTTTTTTCCGCGTGTGGAATCTGCATCGAATTGTTCCTCCAACCTTCGCCCAAACTGCGGCTGAGCCGATGTAAAAAACGACGTTTCACCCCTACGATCGGAGGAACGCATTAATCTTTTGGAGCGCCTTTGCAGGAAGGATATCCATGTCCTGACCATTCTTTCATTCGCGACAGGAATGTCACCTTACCCACAGGCAGCAAAGTAAAGCGCGTTTACCCCGGCCCCGACGGCTTATGTCGGGCGAACCTTTTCACCTTATCACGGAAACTCCCATTATGGTATCATTCGGGCGGGAAACGTTTTGCAATTGTTTCCGCGATTTCTTTGGTTTTGGAGATATCCGTGGATCTTAAGAGGAAATACAGCCAGGTTCCCCCGAACGAACGCGAAGAGTTCCTGAAATGGAAATACCGCGAGTTGGTGCTCGTCAAGAAGGTTGACCGTCTGACTGACAAGCATTTGGCAATGGGAAGGCTGATAAAGGGCTGCCTTGAGCTTAATCACCGGTTTTTCGGTTGCCAGACTTCGGGGTTCCAACTTCAGGGCGGCGCTCGGCGGAAAGACGGAGGGTTCTTCTTTTCGGCTCGGGAAGAAGATCCCGGTGATGAACAGCGTCTCGCGGTAAAGGAGATTCTGAATGGTTATCTTGCCGAACCTTTCGCCGATATTTTGGTAAACCAAACTCCCGCCAACCTCCAGGCACGCGGATTGAAGAACTATCTCGTTTTTCCCATGGCGATCAAATCGGAGATGGAAGGCGCTTTCCTGCTGGCGAATCGTGAAAAGCCGTTCGACGACCATGACCTGCATTTCATCAACGTTGTCAGCAGTCAACTCGATAACGGCGTGGTTCACTCGCGGGTTCTCGAAGAGAGTGATAAAGCGCAGAAAATTCTGGAACTCCGTGGTCGCGAGCTCAGCACGCTTTACGAGATGAGTCTGAGCCTGAGCTTCGGATATGATTTCGAAACCCTTTCCCAAAAGATTCTCAAAAGTGCGATGACGCTTGTTAACATCGACCGGATCTCTATAATGACCTACGACCCAAAAGTTGATGAGTTGAAAACGATCTTCGTCCTCGGGGAAAACCAGAAAATCAAACTGGTCAAACTCGGGATGGGCAAAGGAATTGCGGGCCTTGCCCTTTTAAGCCGAAAGCCAATCGTAGCCCCCATCGGAAGCGACGATGAGCGGTTCATTCCTTT
>MNYA01000256.1 GCA_001872985.1 bacterium CG2_30_54_10
CCGGAGGGCGCAAAGCGCCCGACCGCGGGGGATGAGCCTCGCGAATTCACTTCGCGAGGCGAAGGGGGGCGCGTGCCCCCCTTTTTTGAGAAGTTCCGTTTTTCGGCTTTTCTGGAAATCCAGGTCTCAGATAAGCAGGAAGAATCCTTGGTCAACTCTGGGCTGGTCATGCCGGCGCAAACTCGGAACCGTCTCGAATGAATCTTTCTGTAGCAGGAACGGGATGTCTTCCCCTAGCCCGATCTTCAACACCGCCTGACCGGCGCCCGAACCTTCCAGCAATTTTCTTGGGTCTCGGAAATAGCCGAAAATGGCTAGCGCGGCCTGCCCGCCATCGCCGAGAACAAATGACTGTTCGGCGGGAATCCGCCCCAGGAGCAGCGAAATGAGATACCCCGCACAATAGGAATCATCGATCGCAAACTTTTCCTCCCGACCGGCGCAGACGACCAAAACGTCGAAGCGATCGCGATAGGCTTTGGCGAGGGCAGCCTCAGCTATCGCTGACCCATTCAGAAAAGATCCGAGAAAGACGTGCGGAGAGAGGCTCACATCAGCAATAGCCCTCGCTCCGTTGCTCGAGGTGAAAACGACGGTCTTTCCCCTAAGATCGGCATCAACGAACTCCCGCGGGCTGTTTCCAAAATCGAACCCTTTCGGCGGAAGCCCTTCCCGCTCTCCGCAAAGCAATGGTTGGGAAGACTGCTGCGACGCGAATTTGACTGCCTTCTGAACGGTCGGAGTGATTAGCACCCGGGCCGGATGTCTTGACATGATCACCGACAGCGTTGACGTAGAGCGTATAACGTCCACCACAATGCAAACCTTCGTTGCAATGTTCTGCACCTCCGCGGGAGTGAAGGCAACATCAATGTTCATCCGAGTTTTTCCAGGGATTCAGAAGGCCTTCAGTGACCGGCAAAGACCGTAGGTTTTCATCGGGGCGTTTGGCAATATGGCCAAGGAGTTCATCGGAATCCTGCTTGACGTTCTTTTGGAGAGTTTCTTCAAACAGAGATTCGAGGTGGGCATTGCTTTGGCAGAGGCTATCCAGCTTTTCCAAAACAATTTCCAATACCTGCCGGATCGAGCCGGATACTTGGTTCGAGTCAGAAGATGGCGTCTGAACCTTTATCGGAGGTGGACTGACCGCCTCCCCGAGCCGAAGTTGCGCGTCATGGATCGAGAGGCGCTCATGGCGCACCAGCGAAAGGATTCGCTGCAGCGATTCCACGTCGCGTGAACGAAACTGGCGATGACCTCCGGGTGAGCGTTCCACCGCAAGAACCTTCGGAAACTGCCGCTCGTAAAATCGGATGGTGTGCGGTGCAACCCCCGTCAGGCGGCTCACTTCCGCAATGGTCAAGTATTCAGCCATGATGCAGATTGTGCTCCCGCAGAAATGCGGAGATTCGTTCGGGCCACTTCTCCGGTTCAGAAACCAGCCCTACGAGGACGACAATGGCAACTGAAAGAATCATCAGGAACACTTTTCACCTCCGTGTTGGAAATCGGCTTGCCATGGAAGGCCGCTCACTTCATCGGAAGGTGTCTGTTTTTTCTTAATGCGAATGTGCCATGAAATATTTTCCGCCCGCGTGATAGAATGCTGATACATCGTTTGGAGGTAGAAACATCATGAAAAAGATCAGGGTTTTCGGACTTTTTATGACTTTCCTATTGGTAGGAGTTCTTGGATATGCCCAGATTGCCGCGGATGCGGTCAAGGGCTCCGGAACTGCAACGGTAGGCCAAGGCACATCGGCTTCGAACCAACAGGCCCCTGGCCTGAAGCCCGGTTGGCCGACCGTTTTTCCCGATGGCCTTCTTGATGGCCGGAGAAACCCTGCAACCGTTGAGGTTCTGAAAAACAAGTTTGTCGGGCTTTATTTTTCCGCCCATTGGTGTCCCCCTTGCAGAGCTTTTTCCCCGAAACTGGTCGAGTTCAGAGATGCCCACACCAAGGATTTCGAAGTGGTTTTCATCAGCTCCGACAAGGACGAAAACGCGCAGTTCGCCTATATGAAAGAGTTGAATATGAAGTGGTATACGGTGAAATACCGCTCGGAAGTCGCAAAATCAATTTCTCAGAAATATGGCGTGAAAAGCATCCCGACCTTGGTCATCCTTTCCCCTAATGGCGACCTCATCACCGATCAGGGACGGAACGATGTGACCGACTCCTCCGGGAGCTGCATTTCAGACTGGAAAACCTTTTCCGGAGTGCAACACAAATAATTTTCTCGCAATGAACCTGAACTTGGAAACCGGGGCTGAAAGGCTTTTTCCGCCTCTCCGGTTGGGGGTGGAGGGAAAAAAAAGGGTTTACCCTCCTCGAGGCGGTCATTTCCATGAGCATTCTTTTGATGCTCTTTTCGATTGGGATGGGAGCCTGGCAGCATTATCACGGAAAAGCCGGCGAAACTCTTGGAAAGCGTCTTATCCTTCAACTTGAAGCCAAACGGGCGTTGGTTTCCCTTTTTCGCGAGCTCGAGGAAGGCGGAGAGGTGGTCTCCCCGGTCCCCGGAACCACTCTCCCTTACTTGGTTTTCAAAGACGGTTTGAACAACTTGGAGATGGTCTACCTCCAAAAGGACGAGCCGAAAAGCATCGAAGAGAAAAGGGAAATTTGGCGAGCAATGGTGGTGAAACGTGACATGATGAAAGCCATCCCCGACGATCCCAAGATACTCATGGAGCATGTTCTGAAGCTAACGTTCACTACCTACCATTACGGAGGTGTGTTCATTTCGGCTACACTAAGAGGGGGAAGGGGCGATTTCTCTCTCGTCAATTTTGTCCGGCTTCAGAACGTGGCCGCCGAGGACACAAACTGATACCAGTTCCAAAAAGGAGACAGCTGGATTATTTTCGGAAGACCTTGGTGAGCGCAGGCTTTTGCCCCTTTGGAATACGCGAGAATTGTTTTGAATGTTGGGGTTGAAGTGGTATTAGGTCGACCAGGAGAAGAACAACAAATGGGAAACAATCGACGGGGGATAGCCTTATGGTTCTCTTTCCTGACCCTGATGGTTCTTTTTCTGGGAGGGGTGATCCTGAGCCGGCTGTCCCAGGGCGTTAACCGGCAGATTGAGTATTCTGACGCCAGCATCCGGTCTCAGTATATTGCCGAATCCGGCTTGAACGTCCTTCTGGGAAGGTTGATGGCAAAGCCGTGGTCCGAGCGATGGTTCGCCGCCGAGCCGGACTCCGCCGCAGGCATTTCTTACGGGGGCGGAACCTACGATTTTTTCATCCAGGACTCCATGGCCCGGCCAATGCTGGTCGACATCTGGATCCGGGCAAGTTTCCGCAGTTCCCGTCGCGCTTTTTTCTGGCGGGTCAGGTTCACGGAATCGCTGTTTGAAGGAATTGCAAAAGGGACGATCCTGGGCCTGCTGGAGTTCGAGCCGGACAAAATGCCCGCAAATTCCCCCGCAAGTAATGCCCTCTCCCAGGAAATGGATCTGCGAACTACCACCCGGATACAGAATCATCCGGTCGTGGACGCGATGGCAAAAGATTTGGTTCAGACAAACAACGCCCAGGAAGCGGCAGGCAAGGTCGGAATTTCAAACAAGTCCAAAATCGCCATGGAAATTCCACAGTCCGCGCCTGGAGTTGCCCCGATCGCTCCCTCACCCAGCCCGGCCCTGGTTTTCCCAGGATTCAATCCCCCGGCGTCGACCTTCGATCCCTCCAGAACCAACCCCCCGGACCTCATACAAAGCGAGACTCCACCTCCAAGCAACCAGCCTGCGCCCGTTCGAAATAGCCAGGATTCCTCAAATGGATCCAGCTGGAGCGGATGGGGTAATTGGGGCGGATGGGGTAACTGGGATAACTGGAATGGGTGGGGCCGCGGCGGTGGAAGAGAGAACGGACGCAGGAACAATGGTGGAGGCCG
>MNYA01000400.1 GCA_001872985.1 bacterium CG2_30_54_10
GGCTCGCGGCTCCTGGCTCTTGGCTTCTGGCTTCCCGTTGAGTTCTGGCGCGGCGATTCAACCAACGGAATATCTCGCCAACCCAAAGCACCACTGAGGTGCCACCGATGATGGTGATCCAGTCAAAAAGCGAGAGCGGGGTTGTTCGGAAAATGTCGGCGCCAAACTGGACGATCAGAATCTGGACGACGACAATCGTCGGAGCAATGATCATAAAACCGCGGTTTCGGCTGAGTTCCTTGAATGCGGATGAATCAAGGCCAAGGCACCTTGCATTGAACAAGTTCCAGAATTGGAGCATGACGAATACGCTGAAAAAGATGGAAAGTTCCCTGATAGTTACTCCGCCAGCCTGTATGTAACTTAAATATCCGGCAAGGAAAAGGAAAAATGTCCCCCCAGTCAACAGGATCTTCCAGGCCATGTCGGGAGTCACGATAAAATCGTCGGGATGGCGAGGCGGCCGGGTCATGACCCTCCAGTGCGGAGGTTCGGTTGCCAGCGCAAGGGCGGCGAAGGTATCCATGATGAGATTGACCCACAACATTTGAATGACGGTCAGCGGAAGCTTAACCCCGATAAATGGCCCGGATAGCGCAATTCCAAGGGCGACGACGTTGATCGTCAACTGGAAAAGCACGAATCGCTGAATGTTCCCGTAAAGGGAGCGCCCCCACATAATACCTTTGACCACGCTCGGAAAGCTGTCATCAAGCAAAATGATGTCGCTAGCCTCCTTCGCAACCGAGGTTCCGGTTTTGCCCATGGCGAGACCGACATTCGCATGATTCAGGGCAGGGGCATCATTGGTGCCATCGCCTGTTACGGCAACCACATTGCCGGTTTCCTGAAGAAGCTTAACCATTCGCATCTTGTCCGCTGGACGCGCTCTTGAAAGCACCTTCAGATTTCGGGCCGCCTTTTCGGCTTCATCGCCGACGAGGGCCTGAAACTCGGGGCCGGTCATGTGTACTGGGCTGGGGTCACCGCTTTCGATCAGGCCGATCTGCCTTGCGATCTCCATTGCGGTCTCAGAATTGTCGCCGGTGATGATCTTCACCCGTACCCCGGCGTCGCGGCAAGCCTTTATCGCGTCCGGAACCTCGGGGCGCAGCGGATCAGCGATGGCCATGAACCCTTGCCAAATCAGGCATTGGGCCAGTTCTCCAATTTCCGCTCCTTCAGGAAAGTTTGGATCTTGGAGGTAGGCGAAACCGAGGGTCCGCATTCCCCGGGACTGGGCTTCCCGGAGGTCTTTGCCGATGGTGGTGCGTTCGTCTGCGAGTGGAAGGACTCCACCTTGCGTAAGCATGTTTTCGGATCTGGCAAGGAGGATTTCCGGCGCTCCCTTGAAGAACAGAATCCGCCGATTTTCAAGGGCGGAGATTCCGAGGGTTGCCATGAACTTCCGTTCGGTGGAAAAGGTAAATTGATGCTCGATTTTGAAGTTTGCCCTAAGCGGAAGGTAGTCATGGCCCTGCTTTTCGAGCCACATTAAAAGGGCTCCCTCGGTCGGGTTTCCGAGAGCGACCGTGGGCGTATTTTCTTTGCGGGAAAGGTTCGCGGTGGCGTTTACCGCGATGGACTCGCGTAGAAGACGTTTTCCCGTCGTATCGGGATTTCCCGAAAGAAGTGCGCCATCAAGGGAAGGGAAAGCCGCGCTTTGCACTACCATTTTGTTTTGGGTCAAGGTGCCGGTTTTATCCGAACAGATCACCGTCGCTGCTCCGATCGTCTCGCACGCGTGCATGCGGCGAACCAGATTGTTCGCGGCAGTCATTTTCTTCATGCTGTAGGCCAAACTCAATGTGACGCTCATCGCAAGCCCTTCGGGGACCGCAACCACGACGATCGTGACGGCAATCATGAAGAATTTAAGAAAATCATCGATTGCGGGGAAGGGAAGCCATTCTGCCGGGTTTCCCGGAACGATCCCCAAGATGGTTCCTAAAAAAATTGCCACCAGGAAGAAAAGAATGCCCAACCCCAGCGACATCAGCCAGGGGACAACCCCTTCCACCTCAAGCCAGGCCGGCAGACCGATCTTTTGTCCGGCGAGTTCAAAGGCATCAACGGTGATTGGAACCCAAACCTTCATGAGGATCAGCATAACCGCTGAGCCTAGGATGACGGAAAAATACCATTGCTGTGTTGTCAGCGGCAGGTCACCCGAAACCATTTCCCGGCCAACGAGTGCAAGGAATGTCAAAAACGCCACCCCGAACCCGACAACCCCGATCACCTTGCTCAGCCGTTCGAGTTGCTTGCTCAACGGGGATTCAGACTTGGTATCCTCAGCCGCGGCGCGGGCGGTCTTGCCGATCTCGGTACTGTCTCCGACAGCGGTGAGGCCGATGATCCCATGGCCATCGGCGATCATGGTGCCGCGCATCGCCAGATCGGGCGAATAAGCGCAGTCCTCGAACTTCGCGGAGTCACTCGGTTCCACGGGAAACTTCGGAACCGGCGCCGATTCCCCTGTCAGCTTGGACTCATCAACCTGCAAGGAAACCGCTTCGATGAGCTTCCCATCAGCGGGAACTTCATCGCCGGCTTCAATAAGCACCATGTCGCCGACGACTATATCTTTTTTGGGAACTGTGCAATAGGCCGCGTCTCGTATGACCTTGACCGGAACTTCATCCGAAACCTTATTGAGGATGTCAAATTCCTTGCCGGCCTTGTATTCATTCAGGAAAGCCAGAGTCGTTGCAAGCACGATTGCCACGACGATCCCGATGCCTTCGAGGTAGTGACCATCGACCGCCCCGACCACGATTGCGACCAGCGCGGCGACCATCAGGATCCGTATGACCGGATCCTCAAATTTTTCCAGGAACTGGATGTACCACGGGTCCCTTTCGGGTGGGGTCAGCAGGTTCGATCCGTGGTTCCGACGGCTTTCCTCAACCTGACTTGCGTTTAGCCCGGTAGGCATAACGGCGGGGCGGAAAGGAGCGTGTTCTGTCATTTGAGTCGTTTCCTGCCGGGGGGTTTCTGTACCGACGATTATTTTAGGCTTCGCGGCTTTTGATAAATATCAAAAGGGAGGTCTTCCATAAGATCTTTTCGCAAAAAATTCAGCATGTCGTTGATCATTGTGCGGATCTTCTCGGATTCCGTCCAGAATATCGCGAAAACGACCCGGTCTGCTTCTTTCTTCAGAAAATTGATATCGTCAGATTCGAATTTGATATTCAATGTCTCAATGTGGTCGGCAATGTGGTTCATTTCAGCGCTTATGGGTTCTGGGCCCTCTGGCGAGTCATCGAATCCTTTGGGAAAATTGGGATAACTTTCGCAGGATTGGATTTCTTTTGAAAGATATCGAAAAAACTGAGGTTGGTATTCCAAGCCTTTTTTAACGGCAAAAAGCTGGGCGCCAAGCGCTTTGGGATCGGAAATATCTTTTGCAAGCTGAAGGGCATCAACCAGATTATTCAGCCCCTGATATCCGGCATTTAACAAGCCGCAAACAAAAATGATTTTTTTCAAAACAAAGTCTTTATTTGGCGCCACAAGCTCATTATGGAGCCGGGAAAATTCATCAGTCGCGGCAAAACCCAAGTTCGTAACGGAAAACATGGCGAAAACCAATACAGCAATACAATTTTTGTTCATTAGCTACTCCATACTCAGAAATGGCCGGTTCGCTCATCAATCGCACTATGGTTCAACTAGACAGACCAAGGCATCCTACCAGGAAAAGTGTGCTTTGGCAAGAGCCCTGCTCAGTAATCAGCAATTCTCACTATGCGATCTGGTGGGGGGGTTGGGGGTGATTTTGTAAGGATCATACCAATAATCAGCTCTGAATCATAATTCCCAGCCCACACCTCACAAAAGCATATCCCAAGCTATTTATCACCCGAAAATCAAAAAAAGTCTAAAATTGCAGAATTTTTTCGTTTGGATCC
>MNYA01000317.1 GCA_001872985.1 bacterium CG2_30_54_10
GCATCTTGCCGCGTGGTTTTCAAGCGGCTGGAAGCCGCTTCTACTTTTTTTCTTCCCATCTTTTTGAGATGTTACATACGAAACATCGTAACTTCTCAAAAAAGGGGGGCGCGTGCCCCCCTTTTTTGAGAAGTTACAACGCACCCCCCTTTTTAAATGGCAGGAATGGGCGGCTTTTTGGAGGTAGGCTTTTTTTTTCGGCGTCGGATATTGGTTGCCTGCTCGATCGGAGCATCGGAAATACCAAGGAGGCTTTTCGTCTCGAAAAGCACTTCTGTTCCGATTTCGAGCTTTTCGAGAAGATCTTGTGCCAGAGCAGAGAACGGGAACACGATTTCCCGGCCGCTTGCGGTTTGGACGATTCCTATTTTACGGTTGGGGTCGAAGCGAAGGATGACGCCCGGCAATGTATCCCCGTCCTTGGCGGCATCAATTTTCTCGATCTGAACGGCCACGGGACCGATCTTGTCTTTCACGACGCCAAACCTGACCCTATCGCCCTTTGCAATCGTTTCCTGGTCTTCAGGTTTCAATGCGCTGAAATGAAGAAGCACCTCGGGATATTCAGGACAGGACAGAACGCCCACACCGGTTTCGATGTTGTACCATTTGATAATTCCCTCGACAACCGCATCAGGAGAGACGTCATAAATGATTTCTTCGACCGTCCGCCCAACCTCGCCCGCGATTTCACGGATCTTCTCGATCAGTTTTAGCACCTCAGGCTGATCGGGCTTGCTTTTGAGGGAATCTTCAAGGTTCCGGACGGCCAAGCCGAGCAGACGCCGCTTGAAGTAGACCAAGCCAAGGTACAAGAGAGCGGACGAATCACCGGGTGAACTTCGAAGCGCCTCCAGAAGTTGAACCTCGGCTTCTTCAAGACGATCGAGTTCGTAGAAGATGCCTCCAATGTCACGATGGTATTCGGCGCGAAAAGGATGCTGTTCAATAAGCTTCTCAAAGACCTCAATGGCTTCATCATACCATCGCATCTTCCCGTAGGTGTCAGCCAGAAGTTCGAGGGTCGAAATATTTTTCGGATCGACTTTCAGCATTTCCTTGAAACCTTCGGCAGCGTCCAGGTAATGAGTGTCGGCTTTGTCGTCGTCACGACGGATACGGTAAATGTCGCCGAGATAACGATGGAACGAGGCATTGCGCAAATTCAACTGCAAGCCCTGCTGAAAGCATTTGACTGCTTCGTCGAGCCTTTCAGATAACTGGTAGGCAAGGCCGAGGGTCTCGTAGAAATCGGGCTCACGCGGATTAACTTTAAGGCAACTTTTCAAAAGGGCGATTGAATCGTCGTATTTCTCCGCGGCAAGGGCGTCAACAGCCTTTTCATATTGCCGGTCCAGTTCGTGGAGGAAGTCCCGGAGTTTTGCGTCATAACCGGCCCTTAGCTCAGGGGAGTTCAGAATGTCGAAAGCGTCTTTCAGTTCTTTCAATCGCGGAATATTTGCCAGCGGGCTCCCGGATGTGAAAAGATCGGCATACAGCCTGTTGAATGCCTTTTGGATCTCTTCAATGGAGGCGAAGTTCGCGGTTCCGAGCAACTGGTAATGATTCTGCATGAAGACTCCGAAAGAGAACGAAATTGCCGCGCAAAAGCCGGATTTACCACGACGAAAGGCATTATACCACACATGCCATCGCCAGGATTGTTTTTTCCCGTGCCGCCCCCGTAGATAATATTGCAATAACGGCCAGGGAAGTATACATTAACACCGTGTTTGCACAGGCGTTTAATGGTATCTGCTCAAAAAGAAGGGGCATTTGCTGATTCTCAACATAAAGCGAGATTCCTCACATTCCTTCGGAATGACA
The DNA here is from genome assembly GCA_001872985.1 of bacterium CG2_30_54_10. GTDB lineage: Bacteria > Muiribacteriota > Ozemobacteria > Ozemobacterales > Ozemobacteraceae > CG2-30-54-10. Next base: position 1,828 of record MNYA01000317.1, read on the forward strand.
AACGATGACGTCATTTCGACCGAAGTGAGAAATCTCTTGCGCCAGGAATCATTGAGTTCCCCTGAATTATTGAGTAGATACGTTTAATGGTACCACCTCAATAATTCGGGGGAAGCATGAAAGCAGACCGGAGGGCGCAAGGCGACCGACCGCGGGGGACGAGCCTCGCGAATTTACGACGCGAGGCGAGGGGGCGCGTGCCCCCCTTTATTGAGAAGGGGTGCGACCTTTGAAGCATGTTAAGGTTGTTAACAACTCAGGCTGTGTTGGAATGCCCGAAAAGTGGCGGAGGCTGGAAGCCTCCGCTGCAGCGGCTGGGAGCCGCTGCCATTTTGGGTCGCCACATTGCGCGAAGGTCACCCCCTTGAGAAGTTACGTTTAATGTATAAAGAAAAATGAAGACCATCGATCGCTACATATTCGGTGAGTTGCTCCAGCCGTTTCTTTTCGGAATGGCATTTTTCGTCGCCATCTGGTTGATCGATCTGATGATGGAGTTGATCAACCTGATTTTTTCGAAGGGCGTTCCACCATCGGTGACTTTTCTTTTCTTCATCTACAGCCTCCCGCCCACTCTCGTAATAAGTTTTCCGATGGCTATCCTCCTCGGGACCCTGGTCGCGTTCGGCCGCCTGTCCAGCGACTCAGAGATCACCGCGATGAAGGCCGGAGGTTACAGCTTCAGCCGGATATGCGTTCCGGCAGTGATTTCAGGGTTGCTCGTCACTGGACTGACTTTCCTGTTCAACGAAAAGGTTGTACCGGTCGCGAATGACAAATTCACACGCCTTTTCAGGCGCGAGGTGACTCTGAAACGACCGCTTCCGCACATATCAGAGAACCGATTTTTCGAGGCAGGTCCGGGCCGGAAGTTCTTCGTGCAAAAATTCGATCCAATTTCAAAGAATATGTCCGGGGTGATAATGTATGAAGGTCAGCCGACGAATTTCCCCAGGGTGATCGAGGCCAGCAAGGCACGCCTGGACGACGGTCTTTGCACCTTCTGGACCGGCCGCATTTCGGATTTCCGCTCGGAAGGGTCCGACTACCACCATACGTATTTCAATCGCCTCGAATATCCGATTGACACGCACTACGTGAATCCCGACGATGTGCCGGAGAGCAAAAATGCGCGGCAGATGAACATCTTCGAATTGTATGCCCACATCGAGGATCTCAGGCAGAAGGGCCTTTCGAACCCAGCCCTGATCCAAAACTGGATCGAGTTCTGGACCAAAACGTCGATCCCTTTCGCGAGCCTGATTTTCGTTTTGATCGGAGCTCCGCTCGGCTGTCAGACCAGCCGTTCGGGGACAAGCATCGGAATCGGCCTGTCAGTAGTCATCATCTTCCTGTATTACGTGCTTTTCGCCGCCGGGAAGGCTTTCGCGAAAGGTTCATACCTTTCTCCCTTCCTGGGAGTATGGTTTCCCAACTTTCTGATCGGCTTGGTGGGTGTGTGGCTGATCTTCCGATTGAAGGCATAAGGAGGGCCCCATGCGCAAACAACTCAGTAGCATGATTCAAAAACGTTTGTCCCCGCTCGCCGCGGAGTATGCCGCCAACCCGAAGGATTTCTTCGAGCTGCAGACCGCCCCTGACGTCGCCAGGGGCGATTTTGCCCTGAACTCGGCTCTGAAACTTTGCAAGCTTGCCAAAGTAAAGCCCATCGACCTTGCCAAACGCATGGCGGAATGTCTTTCCGCCGAGACGGATTGGTTCAGGAAGGTGGAGGCGGTTCCGCCCGGATTCATCAATGTCTTTCTGAAAGATGAAGCGATTTCACGCGTTCTGGTCGGGTTCTCCCAAGATCCAAATTTGGGCCTCCATCATGAAGGGCCATCGAAAACCGTCGTTGTGGATTATTCGAGCGTCAATATCGCAAAGCAGATGCATGTCGGACATCTGCGATCGACGATTATCGGTGATGTCCTGGCACGCGTGATCGAGGCGGGTGGCGATCGGGTGATCCGTCAGAACCATCTCGGGGATTGGGGTCTCCCCATGGCCATGGTGCTCTGGAAGGCCGGCCCTCTCCTTCGGGAGTTCGAACAGACCGG
>MNYA01000179.1 GCA_001872985.1 bacterium CG2_30_54_10
TGAAGCATGTTAAGGTTGTTAACAACTCAGGCTGTGTTGGAATGCCCGAAAAGTGGCGGCGGCTGGAAGCCGCTGCCACTTTGGGTCGCCGCATTGCGCGAAGGTCACACCCCCTGACAGCGTCGTTTGTCATTCCGAACGAATGTGAGGAATCTCGCTTTATGTTGAGAATCAGCTAATGCCCCTTCTTTTTGAGTAGAAACTATTCCAACAGCCGGAAGGTCGGATTCCAGGCTTCTTTGTCAGCCTAGGTGGGCCCGTCCAAATGATTATTTCAGAAAGACACATTTTTGCGGTTGCAATTTTCAGAATGTTGTCGGTATAATGTTTAACCAGTGTTATCAGTACTTCACCCCGGAGGATTCTGTAATGCCCAAAACCGTACTGGTGGCTGAAGACTCCTTGATGTTGCGTAAGGTGGCTTGCTTTCCTCTCGAGAAGGCCGGTTACAAAGTCCTTGAGGCCAACAATGGGATCGAAGCCATCGAAGCAATGTCCAAGAACGAAGTCGACATCATCATAACCGATCTGAACATGCCTGGCATGGATGGCTTCGAGCTGATCACCCAGGTCAGGGAGAACGAGAAGTTCAAGCAGATTCCCATCATCATTCTTACCACCGAAGGCAAAAAAGATATGGTGATGAAGGGTTTGACGCTCGGCGCGAACTCTTTTCTCCAAAAACCCATCAAACCGGACCTGATGCTCCAAGAGGTGGAGCGCCTCCTTGGCAAAAAGACCGGTGGCCCAGGGAAAGGGGCGTAAACAATGAGCAACTCACTCGCCGTTCTTCTTGAGAAACTGCGGGATGCCGATCCCTCTATCCGCCGCCTCGCCGTCCGTGATTTGGCAGGTTTTACCGATATTGCCGCCATTGAGGGACTCTGCGAAGCTCTGGGGGATTCCAACAAGGGCGTCCAGAACACCGCCGTGGAGACCCTTTCGCAGATTCGGCACCCAAACGTCATTCAGGGTTTGATACCTGTTATCCGGGGCTCCGACCTTAATACCCGAAATGCCGGCATGACAATCCTCAAAGAATATGGTCCACCCGCTGTCGCCCCGATGATCAAGGCACTCGTCGAGGTCACTGATGTCGACGAAATCATTCAGATCCTGGTTGTTCTCGGAAACATCGGATCGCCTTTGGCCACCGATTCGGTGTTGAAATATGTCGCCCACGAAGACGACAATGTCAAAACTACGGCCGTCGAGGCTCTTGGTAAGATACAAGACCCCAAGGCCGTTAAAACCCTCATCAACACCTATCATCAGACCGACATCCTCAAATATTCAATCGTTGAAGCCCTTGGAAACATTGCCACCAAAGACGTCCTTCCGGTTATCTTGAGTGCCCTCGAATCGGAAGATGTCCTCGAGTATTTCTCCGCCATCGGAGCCATGGGATCCATGGAAAGACCCGAATGCGTTGATCCCCTCTTCAAAAAACTTCTAAAAGAAGACGACGGTGGAACCCGCAGGCTGATCCTCAAATCCATCGCCCAGATCGAAGAAGGGAACCCAGGTTCGGTCAAAAAACTGAATCATGAATTCCTCAAGCCGATCATGCTCGAACTTCTCGAGCAGCAGGATGCAGCCGAGTATGTTTTCCTCGTGAAGATTGCCGCCGCGCTGAAGGAAGACTGCTACAGTCCGGCTTTGCTGACTGCACTTGAAAATTCTGAGTCCGAGATCGTTGAAATCGCCTTTCAGGGCCTTGTCAACCTGGGGGAGAAATGCCTCAAGCCAGCCCTTGACCGGATCGGCAAAGTCGCTCCCACTGTCTGCATCAAGATCCTCGAATATCTCGAGAAGATTCCTTCCCCCGAAACTGCTCGTGGGATCATAATGTTCGCTCGCAGTCCGGAAGACGAGATTCGTCAGGCTCTTGCGCGAACTTTGGGCGCGAATCCCTGCGATGCGTCGTTCAACACCCTGCGCGACCTCCTCCATGATCCCGACGAGATCGTCAGAAAGTTCGCGATCATGGGGCTGCGCAAAATGCTCAGCTATGACGGTGCGCTTACAGCGCTGATCAGCGCACTGAAAGATATCAACGGCCACGTTCGCCGCGAGGCTGCCTTCGCAATGATGGGAAGCAGCTCGAAACAGCTTGAAGAGCCCCTTTTTCAGGTCATCCTCCAAGAACCCTACGGCGACGTCCGTGAAGCGGCCGCGACCGTCCTTGCCTCCCGAAAAGATCCGGAAATCACCCGGCGGCTGCTCGAACTTCTCGAAAGCGACAACTCCCGCATCCGCGAGACGGTCACAAAGACCATCTGGCAGTGCGGGTCCACGCTGGCCGTCGATTCCCTGATAAGCAAGCTGAAAGACAAGGAATGGCGCGTCGTAGTCAATGCCTGTCAGTCCCTCGAGAACATGAAGGACCTCAAGTCCATTTTCCCTCTAAAAGAATTGCTGAAGCATGAAGACTGGCAGATCCGCATCGCAGCGCTTTCCGCGCTTAGGACATTCCGAAGCAAAGAACTGAAACAGTTTTTCATTCCGCTGCTGGCTGACGGAAATCCCCAGGTGGCGAAGTTGGCCGTGGTTTCGTTGAGTGAACTCGAAGACCGCACCCTCGACGACACCTTCAGAAAGTATCTCGACCACCCGAAATGGGAGGTCAGATACCAGATCGTCAAGGCCCTCGGCAAAATCAAGAGCCAGAAAGCGGTCGACACCCTCATTAAAATCAGCGAGAAAGATGTGAACAACGGCGTTCGAGCCAAGGCACTTCTCTCACTCGCAAAGATCAACGACAAAAAATCGGTCAACGCCGCTCTGGCACTGCTCGAACATGAGGATCGCGACCTTGTCATCGCCGCGATCAAGTTTTGCCTGCTCTTCCAGAGCCCCGAGATCCCCGACCTTGAACAGAAGCTGAAAAATCTGTTTTTGATCCATCCCTGGGCGAAGTCATACTTCCTTGCCGCCCACCAATATAACAAATGTCAGCTTCTCACCAATCTGCTTAAAGCGGTAGCTGCTCCTCGAGAGCTGGCACGCATGGAACGTCTGAGCGGTAAGCCGGAACCCGAAGGCGCCCTCAACGCCGAAGAAGCTCATTTGCTTCGTGACATCATCTCCGAACGCTGCGGAATCGGCCTGACTGGCCGCAAAGCTCTCGAACGACAATTGAAGCGCATCCTCGATCGTTTCTACATCACCTCCTGGATGGAATACTATCATTCGCTCCGCTATGGAACCGAAGACCAGAATGTTCTGATCAGTCTTTACGACTCGATCACCGACCCGCGCACCAACTTCTTCGATGAGCCTGAGCAAAACAGGGTTTTGACCTCGACGACTATCCCCGAACTTATTGAAGAATGCGTTCGAGCCGATCGGAATACCCTGAAGATTCTTTCCGTTGGCTCGTCGTTCGGGCCGGAAGCCTACTCGTTGGCCATGAGTATCCTCGAAGAAGTCCATTCAGACAGGGTCAAGGTTACCGTTACAGGCACCGATATTTCGCATATCTGCTTGAACACTGCTAAGCGTGGTATCTACAAACGCGAGATGCTCCGACACGTCGACCAGAAATACATCGATCTGTATATCGAAGATGATCGTGGCGACCTGCGCATCAAGGACGAGGTAAAGAACATGGTGGAGTTCAAATATGTGAACGCCAGCTCCCCCAAAGAAATGGAAAGCCTCGGAGAATTCGACGTGGTGATATGCCGCCAAGTCTTCTCGGCGTTCTCGCAACGCCAGCGTGAACGGCTCGCTGAAAGCATCTATAATATCCTGACCCCCGGTGGCGCATTATTCATCGGAGCCAAAGAGTCACTCTACAACGTCACCAAGGCCTTCCGCCTTCAGACCTACGAGAAAGTGGTCGTATACCGGAAA
>MNYA01000239.1 GCA_001872985.1 bacterium CG2_30_54_10
GTTGGCGAGGATGTTGGCGGTGATTCCCCCCATCATTTTCCGAGCCCTTTGCCCTTTCCACTTAATGATTGAATTGGAGTCCCAGGCAACCGTTCCTTGGCCGTTGAAAAGGATGATTTCCGTAGAAAGATATCGTTCGAGAAGTCTGTTGAGGATTTTGCCGGTGTGGCGCTTCTCTCGCAAAGTATCGAAGTGACACATTTTCAGTTCTCGTGCAAGCGTTACTTCCATTTTCCCGCGCATCTGGGGAAAGCGCGAGTCAAATGCCAGGAGGCTTCGCTCCATTTCGTCGTGCGCTTGTCTGACCCTGGCGTCGTATTTCTGATTCAGATAATCCCAACCTGCCATGATGACAACGGCAAGCGGCAAACCGCTTGCAAAGCCAAAAAGAACGATCAGTCGGAGTCTGATCGATATCGGGAATTCGCGCCCACCGACCATGACGGAATAACTGAAAATAGTGAGAACTGCGAAAATGAGTATTCCCGCCAGGTTGAAGCTCAATCGGATTCCCGAACGATCGAGCGCACACGAACGCGCTCGGCTGGCCCAGATCCGACCAGTGGTGAGAAACGGCATAACGCTGTAAAGTCTGTCTTTAAAGGGGAAATGCTGGCGGTTGGTCCGCTGGAAAAAGCCCATTACCACCGCAAGATCACCCGTTATTTTGTCATTCTCAGCGATGTCCTGGACTCCGGTTTCGATTTCAAAATGCGATCGGAATTTATTGAATTGGCGGCATTGATCGCGTATGCACAGAGTGCTCCATGATGGAACCTCGGTTGCATGAACCATCACGCCGAACTCTTGCCTGCGAAGATCGTACATGAAATACCTGTCTGTCTCGTAGAATGAGGCTTTGGTGAATTCCCTTGAGAATCCGTGGACAGCATCAAGGTTGATCTCATTTCCGATGAATGACTTGAACATTCCCAAAAGCCGGGAAAAACGGTCCCGAACGACCTTTGCTTCACTGGAGGAAGTCAAGGTCTCGAAAAGTCTCTTGACAACGAGCTTCGGTGGTTTTCCATCGGATAGTTCAGGAACTACGTTGCCGGAACCGTCAGTGACCGTGAACCGCAAGACATTGGGAAACCTTGAATGGAGGCTTGCTATTCCCTTCTTCAACAAAGGAACGGGCTGGTGAACCCTCCTGGAGAGGCGACACATCTCCATGATCAATTTTGAGATATACACGTCGGTTTCATCGCGTTTGCGGAATTCCAGCAAGATGGTGTCCAACGCGACGTAGGAGGCTTCAAGTGATTCCCGTTCTTGGATGTCCCAGCGGGCGTCGAGGCCGTAGGAAACGAGCAAAAAAGGCAGTGCGTAAAAAACCAGGCATGTAAGAACCCATTTTAGCCTGGATCCCCAGTAGTTCCCGTCGATCATGCGCTGCCAGGGGGAATTACGATTTTCAAATGAAGCTCATCGAGCTGCTTTTTAGTGACCTCGCATGGAGCTGCCATGAGCAGGTCTTCGGCCATCTGGTTCATGGGAAATGCAATGACCTCCCTGATATTCCGTTCGTCGGCAAGGAGCATGACGATCCGGTCAACGCCCGGAGCGATTCCGCCGTGCGGCGGAGCCCCGAACCTGAATGCGCGGATCATTCCGCCGAACTTCTCATCAACCTCGTGTTGGCTGTAACCTGCGATCGCGAATGCCTTGTACATGATGTCCGGCCTGTGGTTTCGGATAGCGCCGGAGCTCAGTTCTATTCCGTTGCAAACAAGGTCGTATTGGAAAGCTTTGATCGAAAGCGGATCGTGCTTTTCGAGAGCTTCCATTCCACCTTGCGGCATCGAGAACGGGTTATGGCTGAAGATGATCTGATCCGTGTCGGGATCTTTTTCATACATCGGGAAATCAGTGATCCAGCAAAGCTTGAAAGCACTTTTTTGCCGAAGATCGAGCAGATCGGCCAATTTAATACGAACCTTGCCCATGATGGCGGACGCACGATCGGGCGGGGTGTCGGCGACGAATAACAAGGCACAACCTGGAGTTGCGTTGAATTTCTCCTTCAGGGCATCTTTCACTCCTTGCGCCAGGGGTTTGGCGAGGGTGCCTTTCATTTCGCCGCTGCCTGGAAAGACCAGTGTTGCGAGGCCTTTGGCGCCCTGCTCTTTCGCGAACCTTTCGAGATCGTCGAAGAACTTCCGGGATTTGTCGCCGACTCCGGGAACGCAGATCGCCCTGACTGCTCCTCCGGCTTCGACCACACCGCGAAAAGCCCTGAATTCTCCGACCGCGAAAATATCGGAAACATCGGCGATTTCAAGGCCGAAACGGAGGTCGGGTTTGTCGCTTCCGTAGCGAAGCATGGAATCCTCGAACTTCAATCGCAAGAAAGGCGCCGGGCTGACCTCTGCCTTGGAAAATTCGGTGAAAACTCCAGGAATGACGCTTTCGAGGGTTGCGAAGACGTCATCCTGCGTTGCGAAGGACATTTCGATGTCGAGCTGGTAGAACTCACCGGGGGATCTGTCCGCCCTCGCATCTTCGTCACGGAAGCAGGGAGCGATCTGGAAATATCGATCGAAGCCGGATACCATAAGAAGTTGCTTGAATTGCTGCGGGGCCTGGGGAAGTGCGTAGAATTTTCCTGGGTAGAGGCGGCTTGGAACGAGATAGTCTCTGGCTCCTTCAGGAGAGCTGCTGGTAAGTATTGGAGTTTGAAATTCATGGAAACCCAGATCGATCATCCGTCTTCGAAAGCTCGAAATCACTTCGGAGCGAAGAAGGATATTTTGATGGAGCTTGTTGCGCCTGAGGTCCAGGAAGCGATAGGTGAGGCGCGTCGCTTCCGGGGTGGTGCTGTCGTCCACCACCGGAAAAGGAAGAACCTCTGCGGCGCTTAGAACGGTGACGATGCGGGCTTCAACCTCGATTTCCCCGGTCGGCATCTGCGAGTTGATATTTCCTTCACCTCGGCTCTTTACCTCGCCCTCCACGGTGACGACCGATTCGACCCGCAGATGCTCGAAGGTATTGTGAGAGGCTGATCCAGGCGGGACAAGTATCTGTGTTAATCCGTAGTTATCGCGAAGCGTTACGAACAGGACTCCGCCGAGATCGCGTTTATGCTGTACCCATCCGGAGAGGCGGACGGTCTGACCGATATGGGAGCCGCGGAGTTCGCCGCAGTGATGGGTTCTGTAGGAATGCATAGTTATCATTTTCCTTTAGGCAGCAGATAAGAAACAAACGAAGACATGCGGCCAGCAGTGTACCGCATCCATGCCGGGTTTTGCAAGATATAGAAGGCAGAAACACATGAGAAGAATCGCTTGCCGCAGATGAACGCAGATGAACGCAGATTCGGAAAAGATGGAAAGAGTAAGAAAAGATTTTGGGCCGCAGATGAACGCAGCATTCCCCAAAAAAGGTCATGCGGAAAAACGTTAATCCCCTGAATTGGCCGCCATCAGCAACGAGTAGTTGTCATCTCGACCGAAGGGAGAGATCTAAATCCACCCATCACTCAGATCCTTCCATTTCGGGATTGACGGCGGCAACCAGGTTGTTCTTCTTCTCTCGACGCCATTTCTTGATTCCCTTTTCCCTTGCTATTGCAGCCCGAACATCATCCGTTTTCTCGAAGTAGACCAACTTGTTCACGTTGTACCCAACTTTTCATACTCTTTCCCGACCCGCTATACTCGATCGACAATTTTACAAAAGCACATCGGAATCGTGGAAAAAATTCTTTCTTCAGTTCTGAATCCCACATTCCCGGTGTACAGGAAATTCTATGGTGGATTTATCAGAAAGACCAGGAGCGAATCCCCATGGGGCGCATTCCAAAAAAGAGGTAGCCGGTCGAGAGAACAGCAGTGGCAGC
>MNYA01000322.1 GCA_001872985.1 bacterium CG2_30_54_10
TTTCCGCCTTGACGAGCATCGGGCGCTCGTCATCATCGGGGACGTTTCCGGCCATGGGATCGGAGCAGCCCTGGTGGTAGCCATGGCAAAGGCAATCATCGGTCATCCGGCAAGCTCGGGAAAACCCATTGAGATTCTCGCTTCCCTCAACGGAATTCTATTTACCATTCTCAAACGGAAAAAAATGATGAGCTGCTGTCTGTCAATTTTCGATACGCAAACCGGTATTCTGACCATGGCCAACGCTGGCCAATCCTTTCCGATTCTTCTTGGCAAAGGGTCACCGCGGTTTCTCGAGTTAAAGGGATACCCCCTGGGAAGCACCAAAAACTGGAAGGCCGCCACGGCAGCCTTCGGCATGAATGAAAACGATGTCGTTCTTTTTTACACGGATGGTCTGATCGAAGCGAATGATACGAGCGGACAACAGATCGGCTATGAAAGATTTATTCAGCAACTTCCCTCCCTGATCGTGGATTCCGCGGCCGCCACCGAGAATGCAATTCGGAGATGGCATAAACTGCTGACGCGCGAAGTACCTCCGGATGATGACATTTCCCTGATCGTTCTTCAGCGGGGCGCAGTACAGCGCCCCCCTTATTTTGGAAAGTCACTGTAAACACATGACCTGGAAGAATTGGCGGGCGAGACTTCGGGCGCACGGCCGAGACCTGATCCTGGTTTCGCTGTTGTCCCTCTTACCACTCCTTCTGCTTATGTTCGGTTTTGAACATGAACTCGCGCGGGAATTCTCCAGATTGCGGGAGGAAAAAGCCCGTGAGGTGGAATTGGAATTCGAGACTTTCCTGGACTCTGATTTCCTGAGCTACGCCTTCAATGAATTTTTCTCCAGCCTGGTTCTGGGCAACTCGAGAAGCAGGAAACATCCGGAAGCATTTTTATTCCGGACCTTCCAGAGGCTCGATGCATTGTATCCCGGGGCTTTCGAGGTCGCCATTTTTGATAGCCAAAATCAGCTTGTCGTCAGCCTTTCAGGTCTCCCGGAGTTTCATGACTTGTTGCGAACCTTTGGCCCTGAGTTCGCCGAACTGCAAATAACGGGTCATAGCAGGATCAACGAAAACCTGCCTCACTACCGGAATTTCCTCGGTACCTTTTTCAGTTCTTTCGATTTGGGCGAAGTAAAGCCCGGGTGGAGATGGTACACCCATTTCACATCCTTTTCCAGGAAAAGAGCAATGCTGGTTATCCCCGCGGGAACCACCGGAAAACCATGGATCATGGTCTGGATCTCTTTCCCAAAGAATCATAGGGAATTTCTTTTTCAGATCATGGTCGATCAGAAGTACAGGGTAGCCAACCTCAGCGATCTGATAAGCCTCGACGACAAAACAGAGGACTGGGGAAAAAAGTTCGGCTCGGCGGCCCCATTCGTTCCAAAGGTCGTTGCTTTGCTCCAAGATCAGGAGGGAACCGCGCTTTTCTCTGATGGGTATGTCTGGATCCAATACCTGATTTCTCCCCGAAAGAGATTGCTCATGGCTGTTTCCGATGATTCGACCAAGGTGGTTGAAACCGCCCGCCGAAAGTTCCTGAGGCTGGGGTTAGGCTTGTTTGCAGCCTTGCTTTTGTTCCCTCTGTTTTTCCGAAGCTGGGATCCCGAATCTTTTTCTCTGCGAACCAAACTTCTGGCACTCTTCATTTACACCACCGGAGTTCCCATCGGGATGCTGTTTCTTTCGGCCCAGGGTCTCTTTCACGAGCGAAGGCAGATCATGGAGAAAAAAATTTTCCAAGAGCATGAAAAGGCCCTGACCGGGTTCGATCGCAGGTTCAATGAATATCTTGGCTGGCTGGAAAACCGAGCATTGAGGCTGAAAGGCCCTCCCCTGTCCGACGATGTCAGCGCTCGCGACAAAGTCCTGAAAACTATTCCCAAACTGATTGAGGCGGTCAAACCCCAGCTCTGTGAATTGTTAGACGAAAAGGGAGCCAGCCTGTACCACTTTTCCAATGAGCGTGGCAAATTGTTTTCAAAGCTCGCACCGTTCATCGGGGTTCAGATTTCCCGAACGATTTCCCGCATTAACGGGACAGAAGTCCCGCTTCAGGAATCGGTCAAAGAACAAACTATCAAAGCCTCACTCGAAACCCTTGGGTTCGATCTCGAGGAAATGGCCTCCAACGTGTTTGGTATTGGCGATGCTTTATCCATGGTGAGCATGGGAGGGAACCCGATTGGAGCCATCAGCCTGCTGTTCTACGACACCAGGGGAAAACTGCGGTTCATCGCCTTTCTCGCCTGGGACAATAATCGTGAAGACTATATCCGAGACCGCCTTCCTGGCTTCCAGAAAAACTTCCCCGACATTCGACTGGCGACGCGTCTCAGAACGGAATATCTTCTTTTTCCCGAGTCTTTTCCCCTTGCAGGAAAAACCCCAATCATAGATGGTTTGATTTCCCAGCAGGCGGCAATGGTTCACCTGATAATCCCTAAAGACGGGAAGAATTACCTTTTTTCGGGAATCGCCAGTAAGGATTTCATGGTTCCCTTCTACGCCTGTTCGACGGATGATCGGGTGCGTGCGGAAATCCGGCAAACCGCCGTTCGCCTGACCATGATCGGAGTTTTTCTCATGGGCCTGGGAATCGGCATCGGGTTGCTGATCAGCCGAAGTTTTCTGCACCCGATCGGCTTTTTGTCGCAGGGAGTCGCGGCGATGAAAATGCGTGATTTTTCGGCCCGCATCCCGGTGCTGTCCAATGACGAGTTCGGCCTGCTTTCGAAGGCATTCAACCGCATGATGGAAGGCATGACCGATCTGGAAGTCGCCCGAATCGTCCAGGACACGTTCTTCCCCCGGGAACCCTTGGCAGGCTGTGGATGGGAGGTTTTCGGCACCTCGATTTCCGCAAGCCGCGTGGGCGGAGATTATTTCGATCACTTCCTCCTGAAAGACGGGCGCTGGCTGATTCTGATCGGCGACGTCTCCGGACACGGAGTCTCGGCCTCGCTGGTTGTAGCCATGGCCAAGGCCCTTACCTTCCATCCCGCCAATCCCGCCAAGCCCTCACAAATCCTGCAGATTTTGAGTGCTTGCCTTCGACAAACCCTGCATCAGAAACGCCTGATGAGCTGTTTTCTCGCTGTCTTCGACCCGCGCCTCGCGGTGTTGCTGGCCTCCAACGCCGGCCACAATTTTCCATTTCTTGTGAAAAATCAGGGGGTCGAGGAAATCTCGATCGTCAATAGCATGCTGGGGGTGAAGACCCGCAAACCTTACGAAGACCGGGCCATTCCTTTCGCCGACGTTGAGGCTCTCATTCTTTATACCGACGGCATCATCGAGGCTCTCGACTCAAGCGGCAATCAGATTGGCTATTCGCGCTTCCAGGCAGCCCTTCCAGGCTTGCTCCGCTCCACCGCACGTGAGACGGAAGCCGCCTTCCGCCGATGGTTCGCAACCCTCGCCGAGCCGGGTCCCCTCGCCGATGACGCAACCATTGTCATTCTTCAAAAGACCCGCGTCTGATTTCCCCCGCTCCGGTCAGCTTTCGTGATTTCCTGTTGGGCCCGCGGTCAATGAAGGGTGGGAACTGGGCAATAATCTGAATACGTGACTGCCAAACTTCACTAAATTCATGTTTCAATGCCTGCTTTGAAATGTTCTGTTGTGTCGGAATCCAGCGAAAAAGTCCACTATTTGGGGAGAACCGAGAAATTTAGCGGACATTGTTAGTCGCGTGCTGGATCCGGACAACGACCTGGAGGGGAATGTCCAGTATCTTGCAATCGCGGAGAAAATTTTGCGAGACCTTTACAAAATGTAAGAGTTTAGCGGTATGAAAGAAGAAAGGCGAAAAATCAGAGGAAACGAAAAAACAGAAAAAAGGAAAGGATTTTTTTGCCGCAGATAAACGCGGATTAACGCAGATCTGGAGTGGAAGGAAAAAAATTAAGAGTTTACCTGTTTGGGAAAATTGAAGAAAAGGTGAATGGGAGAAAATGGAGAATGGGTGAAAATAAATGAGACTGTAGCAAATTGGCAGA
>MNYA01000089.1 GCA_001872985.1 bacterium CG2_30_54_10
CGTCGCTTGCGCTCCTCGCAATGACACACCTTCTTCGTTGATGCGCTGCCACTGCTGTTCTTTCGACCGGCTACCTCTTTTTTGGAATGCGCCCGGAGTTTCTTTCTTTTTCATCTTTTGTTTTCTTTTCAAATCTGCGTTCATCTGCGGCAAAAAAAATCTTTCTTCTGATTTCTTTCTTAGTTTCTTTTGTTTTCTTTCCAAATCTGCGTTCATCTGCGGCTCAATTTTTTCCCGAGTAATGCCGATAACGTATGCGGCTTAACTTTTTTTGTCGCATCAAAGGAGCAGAGGCATGAGCAAGTGGGATAGCCGCCTGAAAGCAGGAGCGATGCTGGTTCTGATCGGGTGTTTGAGCTGCCCTATGGTGGCGGCCTCCGAACCATTCACCGATACTTCGATCCAAAGCCAGGATGATAAGACCCTTCTCCTTTTTCCTCTGCTGAAGGCCGCGGAGGTGAAGGCAAATCAGCCCGGAGCAGACATCGTTTTTCTTGACCTGCCTGATTTCACCCTTGGGAAAAGCCCTTCGATCGTTCTCGAACCGCATCCCAAGGTCCGTTTTGTCCGGTTTAGCCAGATTTCCTCAAACCCGGATATCGTCAGGGCCGCAATTGTCTTCAAGCAGGCAGGTACCTTCGTTCCGAGAATAACCCGGGATCACCTGATACTCGAGATGCTTCCGGCATCACCACGATTTGCGGCAAAAGGGTCCCGTTCTCTTGCGATGCAGGCAGGCGCCTTCCAAGAAAATTCGAGCAACCGGGGCGAAGCTGGCCGCATGGCAGTGGGCGTGGCCATGAAATCGCCGATCCCCCGTGCCGGCGGGAACCTTCTCGATCAGAAGGTGAGCCTGCACTTCGAGCAGGAAGACCTTTCCGCGATACTCAGAGCCCTGGCAATGAAATTCAATCTTAGGATCACCGCCGACTCGGGGGTCAAAGGCCGGTTCTCGATCGATGCTCAGGATGTGCCCTTGCGCGAGGTGCTGAAAAACCTTCTCTTGCAAAAGGATTTCCAGTATACTCTTCGGGGAAATGACCTGACCGTTATCTCCCTAAACTGCGATTCCGGGCGTGTTGCCCGGGAACTACTTTTCAGGGATCTGAGCCTCAAAGATGCCTTGCAGACGCTTTCAAAGATGCTGAACGTTAACCTCATCATCCACGAGTCGGTAAAGGACAAGCAGGTCAATTTTTACGTCGAGAGCCTGAATCTCGATGAACTTCTCGATCTGTTGATATCCACGAGCGGTCTGGTTAAAAAGCCTTACAATGAAAATACCTTTATCATCATGGACAAAGATGAAGGCAAAAAATACGGAAACAAAACATATCGAACCTTCAAGCTTGTGAATGCCGAGCCTGCCGAGGTGCTTTCCATGATCTCAGGAAGCAAAGCGCTCGCCGACAAGATCGATCTGGCCAACTATACCGCCAACAAGAGAATCAACGCTATTTCCGCTTACGACACGCCTGAGAACCTCGAACTGGTTGCCAAAATAATCTCGGAAAACGACGAAAAGCTCAAACAGGCGGTCATAGAGCTGAAACTTCTTGAAATCAACCGCAACGGGTTGAAACAGCTCGGGATTTCCCTCGATCAATATGGCATCCGAACCGCCGATATCACCCGGCTTCCAACGAGTTATACAATCGGAGCCGCCCTTGATTTCCTGGAAAAGGAAAACAAGGCCAAGGTGCTCGCCAGCCCCAAGATCCGGGCCGTACACGGAAAGAAAGCCTCGATAAACATCGGCGAGGTCATCCCGGTTCCCTATTTCACTTATGAAGTTGGCTCCGGATCTTTTTCTCCGGGGGTGACTCAAAAAAATTACCGGGATGTACTGGTCGGCATCAGCCTCGATGTAATGCCTGAAATCAGCCGCGACAATGAGATCAGCCTCCAACTCAACACAAGCGTGAACTCCGTTCTGGACATCAACCAAGACGGTCAGATCCACAAGTCTGAGCGAAAGACCAACACTTACGTCCGCGTGAAGGACGGGGAAACGGTAGTGCTTGGCGGTTTGATAAACCAGAAGGAATCCACGAACAAGCAGATGCCGAGCTTCCTGAGCAAGGTGCCTCTCTTGAAAGGGTTGTTTTCAAACACCAAGTTTGACTCCCAGGATTCCGAGATGATAATGCTGGTAACCCCCCACTTGGTGAACCTCGATAGTTACAACACCCCCGACGTGGCCAAGCCCGGGATTATCGTCCAGAAATACGACACCTTCGGAATGACGAACTGATGGGAAGAATGAATCGGGTTCAGCTCCTGCTGAAGTTGAATGAGACCAAGGGACGCCTCCAGGGAAGGTATATCATTAAAAGGCCAGGATTGTTCGGCGCTTTCGCGAGAGACGAGCGGACCGGCGCGAGTGACGTTGATCCGATCGTTGAGTTTTTAACCCCAGTCGGAATCGAGTTCGTTGAACTGGCCGATGAGATCGAAGACGAGCTGCAAACCAAGGTCGACCTTGTTCCAATGAAGGGAATAAAAAAACACTACCTGTACGAGGTAAAAAGTGAAATAATCTATGTCTAGGCGGTCGTGCAATCTAAAATTGAAATATAACCTTCATCAGCGTTTTTCAGCGCTCACCTTCGGCCGGACCCTCTTTCAGGCCCGGGGGTTTTCGCTGATCGAATTGATGATCACCTTGATAATTATTTCGACGATCCTGATTTACACAATCACCGCCTATGAAGAGCATTTAATTGCCGCGAAGGTAACCCGCGCCCGCACAGATATCGAGGAAATATGCAAGGCCGTCCGATGGTACAACATCCGCGAGGAAAAACCGTTTGCCATTGGGACATTCACGCCCCTCTACCTGGGAACGTTCATCGGAAACTTCCTTGAGAAGGCTCCGCCGTTCGATCCATGGGGAAAACCCTACCGCCACAACCCTGATTTGGGCATAGTTTTCTCAACCGGCCCGGACTTTGTCGAATTCGGCTCCAGACCGGGAGCGCTGGATGACGACGTCGTCATGCATTATCTTCCGGAAGATTTCTGCATCACCAGGGCTGCATACATCGATTCCAACCAAAACAATCAGGTTGACTTTGGCGATGAAGTGGAAATCACCCTTGCCAGACCGGCCCAGATGGCCAATGTTAATGTGTTCGATTTCAAAACTCTTAACCCTGAAAGCGCATTCGGAAGCGCAAAGGTCGTAGCTCCCCAGAAAGGATCCACCCTGCGATTGGTGTTCACCCCCCCGGTTGCCCCAAAAATCAAACTTGGGGAGACCAAACTGTTGCCTTTCTATGACATACAGAGTATAAAAGACTTTTCGCATCCTCCAAAAACGCTGGGCAGTGTCGAGGAAGTTGTCATAAATCGAAGAAGGATGTAAAATAAATAAATCAATATCTTTCGCGGGAAAAATTCCCCAGGTAGGGCAAAATTCCCTTGCATTGTGGTTCAAATGCCTCGAAAAATCGCCCCTATGGTACAGGGATTTTTTAACGAATCGGATAAGAACTTGCGAAAATAAAAAATGATTTATCTTTCCGCCCCAACTTCTGAAAAATGCCCTAATCTGAAGAGCTGGAGGTTTTGCAAAGTCGGTAGTGAGGAACCCTGAATATTGAGAAGTTACGAGATTGCTTCGCTTCGCTCCAAGATGGTCAGATTTTTTTGAGGACTTTTCCGCAGTTCTTTGGTAGAATGTCGTCGGCAGTGTTTAGGGGAGTTACCTTTGAGGCATATTAAGGTTGTTAAAAACTCAGACTGTGTTGGAACGCCCGAAAAGTGGCGAAGGCTTGAGAGCCTCCGCTGCAGCGGCTGGAAGCCGCTGCCACTTTGGGTCGCCGCATTGCGCGAAGACCACACCCGTGTTTAAG
>MNYA01000083.1 GCA_001872985.1 bacterium CG2_30_54_10
GGTTCCCGACCTCGCCCCGAATGAGATGGGCTTGTTTCACAACAAGCTTCGTGGCATGGGAAAATACGTTAGGATCGGGGTTTTGGCCGCACAACAGGCTCTGACATCCGCCGGTCTGAAGCAAGGGACGTTCGATCCCGACCGGGTCGGAGCGTTCATCGCATCCGGAACCTACGGAAATAATGCCGAAGGTCTGTTCCGCGCTTTTGCATGTTCGGTAGGCGATGATGGAGAACTCAATCTCGAAAGGCTCGCACAGGAGGGCATCGACTGCGTCCATCCATGGTGGCTGCTTTCGACGATCAGCAACAATCTGATTTTCTTTGTTACGCATTTCCTGAACCTCAAAGGAGCTAACACCAACTGCTGCAACTCCGCCGTCGCCGGAGCCTACGCCATGGATCGCGCCATAGAAAGCCTGCGCCGAGGAGAGGTTGATGTAGCACTGGTCGGAGGAGCTGATTGCCCGGTAAACTGGCAGCTTCTGTCAGATCTTTCCACCTTGGGTTTCCTTGCGGAAGGGCCTCCGGAAGAGGTCTTGCCATCAAAGCCTTTTCATCCGGAAAGCCTGGGCGCGGTGATGGCTGATGGCGCGGCGTTCCTGATCCTCGAGCGGGAAGATCGGGCTAATTCACGCGGCGCATCCCCCTGGGCCGAAATCCGCGCTCTGGAATTGCACGCTTCCCTTGCCGGAGATATGCACCCAAGCGCATCCGGAGGCGAAATGATCAAGATACTGGGGCCTTTGCTCGATCTGATTCCTCGTGGTAAGACGCTGGCTTTAAACACCTCGGCGGTGGGCCATCCGATCTGGGACAATGCTGAAAAAGTCGGAATAGAAAAGGCGATGGCCGGGCGGTCCGGCTGGTTTTATGCCACGAAACCCTGGCTTGGACATTCCTTTTCGATCTCATTCATCCTCGAGACCGTGGTTTCACTGCTCGGTCTGAAAGATAGGCGGGGCCTTGCCTTTCAGAGTTCGCCACCCGCTATCGCCGGGATGTTCGCGGGTCCGCCCGATGACCCGTCCCGAGAATGGGAGATAAATCTTGGCCAATGTTTCGGCGGAAACACCGCCGGGGTGCTGCTGCATGTCCTATGACCTTCGCCCGCTGGGCCCGGAGCGTTTTCTAGTATGGGATTTGCTGCGTGAAACCGACCCGTATTACCTGAACCACCATCTTTTCGATATCGATATGACGGCCATCGAAGAAGATATCCAGCGCCGTCTCGCTGCCGGGGAACCGCTGATATCCTATCTTGCCTACGTCCTTTCGGCCTACGCATGCATGTTAGCTGAGTTTCCAGTTTTGAACAGCTACCTTCGGATTTGGCCATTGACGCGCCTTGCGGTGTATCGGGGGGTCGACATTGCCTTTCCGATCGAGCGCATCTGGGAAGGTAATTCAATCGTTCTTTTGGGTTTGTTGAAAGATGCCCAGAATTTGAAGGTCGATGAGATCAATTCTTTTCTGAGTGAGCGAAGAGACGCTCCGCTTGATTCTCTGCCCGAGTTCGGAAGCTACAAACGGTTGTTGAAGATTCCTTCATGGTGTCGTTGGTGGTTGTTCCAGTTAGGAGCAAAGCCGTTTCCCGGACTCATGCGCCGGTTGGTCGGAACGACCGCCGTTACGAGCGTTGGAAAGTTCGGAACCACGCTGACGACGCCTCTCTCCCCGCGCTCCTGCACCGTGTCTCTCGGCCTGGTAGAGACCCGGCCCCGAGTGGTTGAAGGCCGAGTCGAGCCAAGGCTCTCCGCCTGGATAACAGTCACCTACGACCATCGTGTCGCCGATGGGGCTTTCGTCGCTCGCTTCGGTGCAGGTCTCCGCCGACGTCTCGAAAGCTTGAATTTAGCGTTATTGGGGTTTACCCGGTGACCGCCCTTTGCGCCCTCGGGTCCGCTTTATTTCTTTTCCGCGAATCATTGAGCTGATACGCGTTGACACCATAACATTCGCTTGAAGGAGACTTGCATGACTGCTTTCAAGATGCTGGAAGGCCAACGCATCCTTGTTGTTGGGGCTTCGGGGGATATCGGCCGCGCCCTTGTCGACCGTTTTCTTGCCGAGGGAGCACGCATTATTGCCACCGCGCACCTGCATCCAGAGCGCCTGACAACTGAATTTACATCCCATGGGGATTCTTTGGCCGTCGAGCCTCTCGATGTCACATCGGAAGATTCAGTACAAGAGCTTGTCAAGAAGGTTTCCGGCGGGGATGAGCTTTCCGCGATGGTTTTCAATTCTGGAATCATTCGCGACAACCCTGTGCTCGGCATGGAAGATGAAGATTGGCTTTCAGTCATCAATGTGAATTTGAACGGGGCTTTCAGAGTCGGCCGGGCTTTCGGAAAGCTGTTCTTCCGGAGGAAAGCCGGTCGGATGTTGTTTGTCAGCTCGGTTGCGGGGAAACAAGGAGGCAGGGGCCAAGCGAATTACGCCGCATCAAAAGCCGGGCTGGAAGGCTTTGTGCGAAGCCTTGCCGCTGATATGGCGCCAAGGGGGGTTCTGGTGAACGCCATCGCGCCCGGCCCGGTCGAGTCGCGGATGACGCGGGACGTCATGGCCCTTGCCCCGGAAGAGGTTCTGCGCAGAGTGGCTTTGAAACGGCTCGCCAGACCATCAGAGATTGCCTCGGCGGCCGCCCATCTTCTGGCCCCCGACATGACATTCATGACCGGCCAGATCATCGGCATAGACGGGGGATTCAACCTCTAACCCCTAAAAAGAGCACGGCCGGTGAATAGTCAGCCGACCGAGAATAACCGATCGGGGCAATCAGAACATCAGGGCTTTCTTTGAGCCTCGATTGCGTCTTCCACCATTTTTAGGTTTTTTCCCAGCCCCATGCCCTGCAACGCACCTGTCGCGGAATCCATCGGCCAAAGGCCCTGAACCGCATTGATGAAGATCGGTTCCCCGTTTTTACCGTTTCGGAAAAAGATCAACGCCTTCTTGCCCTTTTCAGGAAATACCGGCATATCCTCGACCCAAAACGACCCATCCAGATTTCCGGCGGTAAAGAAGACGACCGGGGTTCCGGAAGCCCATTCCCCTTTGAGGGGGCGGACGAGTTTCACTATATTTTTCAGCATGGGAAAAGGCTTCGGGCCTTCGGAGGGCAGTTGGGTTCTTTCGACGACCTCTACTATGAAAACGAACTCAGCCCGTTTCACAAGCTCGGCTAGCTGCAAAGTTCGGATCATTCCAGAGACCTCCGCAGAGTAAAAAAGTATCAGGAAGAAAACGAGGGTGAACATGGAGCGTCTCATTGGAATTCCTTTCCCCCCATGACATTGGTCTTGATGAATTCGTATCGTTCCGCATTGCTGGTCTTCATGGAGGTGCCATTCTGGACGTAGGTCATAACCGACTCCGCCATGTCTTCGGTCGGTTGGCTGTTGCCGTATTCGGTTGGGGACGGCGATTTGGGAGTAGTTCCGCTGGGCCAGAACTGGGTTTTCCAGGATGCCATGACATCCGGGCATTCCGCCTGAAACGCGTGCGTCATTTCATGGGCCATCGTCCCCTGGGCGTACGTTGCACCCCTCGCCCAGGGGTGGTCCATAATGTGGACGGTCCTGTCCTGAGGGTTGAAGAAGCCCATGGTGTCGGTCGCCTCAGAGCCGTCCTTCTCGTAGAATTTGCCGGTACGGTAGATGGTCTTGGTCTTTGAGGAGAAAACTTCGGGAAACTTGGCGAGAAGTTCCTTCAGAGTCACGAGTTCGCTCTCCGACCATATCCCGGCAGTCCAGTGCTCGCCCGAGGGGTAGGTCTCATCTTTTCCGTCGGTAGCGGAGATGCCATAGGTTGCGCTGATTTCGGCTTTGAGGCCAGCAGTTCCAGATGCGGTGCCGGTGCCAGTG
>MNYA01000335.1 GCA_001872985.1 bacterium CG2_30_54_10
CGGAGAATAGTAGGTAAAGGGAATTCCGCGAGCCCGGAGCATTGCGGGAATATCCCCTCGAGCTGCGGGTGGAAGTAGCACGCGTTCAATCTCGCGACAAAGAACGTGAGATTTGATCTTCAATTCCAGTCTTCCGAAGTCAAGCTCGTAGAAAAGATGCGGCCAAGTTACTGTGGGCCTGGCCAGAAGTTTTTCACGTTCCGATCGAGCCATGCTACGAAGGCGAATGACTGTCTGTAGATCAATGGCTTCTCGAAAATGGTCAGGGTGAAAAATTTCCCGGATGAAGGCTTTCTTCTGCTCTCCAAGGCCGCGCCCCCCCTGTTGCTCGGCCACACGCCAACCGGAGACCCGTGTTGCCCAACTGCGCGGCAGAACTTCTTCCGGTTTGAGGAGTAAAACGACGTCCCCATACATTCTCTGCCCAAGATCCTTGGCGTATGAAGCGAACACGTAATCGAAAGCTCCGAACATATCGTTCTCCAGGTCGGGGGTGAAGGGGGTCGTCTCCTGCCCTAAAGCTCTTAGCAAGCCGGTTGAAAAAAGGGCGCCATCTTTTAGGGTCCAGTACAGACGCCCGGGGGACATTCGTATTACGATTCGGAAAGGAAGTGTATGAAACCTTCGAAGGATTTCCTGCTCCTCGGCAGAGAAGGAACCTAAGGTTTGTCGAGTGCGCTCGAGATTCTCGTGACTGATGCCAAGGACGGAACGGCCGGCAAATTGCTCGATCGGATGGAGCCAGGTTTTTTCGCCGTGCCGAACAGCACCTTCCACCTTCCGGACGAAATCTTCCCGCGGGGCGATTTTCGCCCGGAAGTTTTGCTCTCCCAGGGTGATGCCCATGCTGCCGAACTCCGTCGGAAAATCCGTGATAAGGATTCCGACTCCGAGCTTGATCCCAAACTTTGTTGCCAAATCGGCGAGGTGACCTGCTTCCATGTCGACGGTGTGACAATGCTCCATTTGAAAGCGGGAAAGGCGCAAGGGCGACTCGAAAAGCGGGGAGTCGACACTGACGTGGAAGCCCGCATCATCCGAACCGGTCAGGATATTTCGGGCTGTCAACCCCCTGGGAGACCGGATAAACGTGGGGTAGTAGAGTTCATACCGGGGTCTTGGAATCGTCGCGCCGCCGGATCCTCCGAAGAAAATAGTTTTTACGGGAAAAAAGGTCATGAGGCGTTCAAGCTGTCTGGCCAAAGATTCCCCATAGAAGTCGACGTCTCCTCCAAGGACTCCCACGGTGCATCCTTCGGGGAACCGAAAGACGGACAATTCCCAGTTTTCGCCGAGAAAGCCCTTCTGAATTACTTCTGCCGTTCGGTAATCCTTCCAGAGCCGGTGAAATTCCGAGGGATATCCCACGACCAGGGCATCCAGAGAACCAAAACTGGCGGGCTGCTCGCGGGCAAAGATGAGCAATTGATCGTAGGCTTCCCTGAGGCGAATCGGGTCAAACCGTTCCACGATCGAAAACTGCAATCCCCGATCCTGGCGAAACCGGCTGATGAGAAGCCCAAAATGAATGAGATACGATCGGCTGTCAAATCCTGACAGAACAAGATTCCGCCTCCCGTCGGGCTGGGTCAGAAGGGTGATCACCTTTCCGTAGGAAGACAACGGCAGATGAAACCTCCGGATCGATGTCAGGCGGGGAAATGTCTTGTATAAATCCGATTCCTGTAGATTAGTCAAAACCACCCGGTCTTCGGGAATCAATCTCTGAATCATCTCTATCAATGGCCCCAGTCGATCTTCGGCATATGAAGCAACACCGGGCCATCGGACTTCTCCCACGCAAGAACTGTAATCATCAATTTCGTGGGTAAACGTTGCAAACGGCAATCGGGCTCCGGGAAGAGGAAGGGTTTCCTCGATAGGACGTGAATCGAGTCTCAGAAAACCGCGGGAACGTTCCAGAGCGGCGGCAATAGAACGTCGATCCGCTGCAGACCGATCGGCGGGAAGAACTCGAAGCAAATGTTTTCCGAGTTCCGACGCAAAATCTTTAAGGGTCGTTCCAGGCAGACTGGCAGGCGGGTTCTGATGTTTCAGCCAGTCGGCAAGCTCGGAATGTTTCGCCTCCTGCAGCGAAATTTCGATTGACCGCAAGGTTGTTTCGGCACAAGCCTTCACGACAAGGCCCCGGTCAATCTCCATTCGTTTTCCGAACCGATGAAGACTTTCATCGGAGGCAGCGCCGGTGGAGCACAGGACGAGAACCACCAACGACAGGCTTATAAACGCCGTGCGAACCGAGAGAATCCAGGGGGTTTGAATTTTTTTCACAAACTCATCTCCAGTACTGAGGCATTTTTCCTCAAACGAAAATTAGATTCCCAAAAAAAACATGTATCTACTCAATAATTCGGGGAAACTCAATGATTCCTGGCGCAAGAGATTTCTCCCTTCGGTCGAAATGACAACATCGTTTGTCATTCCGAACGAATTTGAGGAATCTCGCTTTATGTTGAGAACCAGCGAATGCCCCTTCTTTTTGAGCGTATACAAAAACATGATAATCTAAAAGTGTGGAAAAAGGGCTTGCCAGTTTCTTGGCGGCAATTTAGGTTTTCTTGAAGGAGTCACGATTTTAGGTGCTCCCGGGACCTACTCCGAATTCCAGGGGATGTACTTTTTCTTGCACATTTTTCCCCCTTTCGCTATCATAAAGGCGAAAATCCAGAAGATTGGGTTTAATATTTCCCCGGAAGGATCCCATCTCAAATCGGTTCAGTCCAACGTAAAACCGTACATTTCTGCGGCCGATCTACTTCGGACAAAGAGATTCTCCCTGCCGGGTGCAAACTCTTCGGGAGATTCGCGGGACAGCGGGCCGCGTCTGGAGACTTCTTGCCAAGGAAATGAAAACTTTCCTACCCCGTTCTGAATACGCGGATAAAACCTGATGCTGCCTTGGGAAAACTCCAAATAGCGAAGGGCACTACCGAAATTTCTTGTGTCACGGACGTCCATTTGGTACAATCTTTCCTGGCTTGATGAAGAAGGCCAGGGGCAACGAGGCTGAAAGGATCGAAGCGTGATCGAAACGAAAGGGGCGGGGAATGATCGAAGGTTTCAGGAGGTTTTCACGCCACGTATTCAGCGCCCTCGTTGGGGTGGCGTTGATTCTTTCCTCTTTGCCGCTGACCGGCAGTTGCGCGGAATCTCGTGCCGATGTCGCTACAACGGCAACAAAGGCGGTCATTACGACGGCTGCTGCGTCTGCTGCTCCGCCAGCCACTACGCCGGCCGTAGCGCGTGCCGTTTCCCCGTCGTCCATTGCGCGGCACGCTACGAACTCTGCCGCGCATTCCGCCGCGCCTGCTGCTGAAAGGACATTCATGCAGTTCGATCTGAATATTCCAGGCGTGACGCATGAGATGCTGACCAGCGCGTTCTGGGTTTCCCGGATACCAGATCCTGACCAGGTGATCATGTCGCCTGAAGAGATCGAACGCTATAACCGGAAGAACCTTCGCGAGTGCAAGCCCCTGCATGATCTTCGCACTTTCCGTAAAATTATTGCGGGCAAGGAGATCAGAAAACTGATCGGAAAGGTAAGCGCCCGCCCACACCAAAGGGGTTATCTTGAGGGAATTGAGGTTCCAGACGCTTATTACGATGAGCTCGATAAGACTTTGGGCATTGCTTCGGTGCCAGAAAACGTCATCATTCGCTTCGGGATAACCGTGAAGCGCACCGAGATGCGGACCTTTCCAAGCTTCGATCGGGTTTTTTCCGAGCCGGATGATTACGAGTTCGACAGGTTCATCGAGACGGCCCTCTATCCGGTCGAGCCACTTGCAATCCTTCACGAAAGCACAGATGGGAAGTGGTTTTTCGCCCAAGCGCTGAACTAT
>MNYA01000467.1 GCA_001872985.1 bacterium CG2_30_54_10
CGTGCCCCCCTTTTTTGAGAAGTTACCTTTTTGGGGAATGCACCTGCCCATGACAGCCCGGCAGGTCGGTCTTGCGCGAATTCTCAGGTTGAGATAGCATGGGTTCGCCCGCCTCGAAGCGCGGGGGGGAGTCTGTGAGATTTTTTATGATCGACCGGATCACCCGCTGGGAAGTGGGAAAGTGCGCTGAGGGCTTGAAGAATGTCGCCTTGAGCGAGGATTTTTTCGACGACCATTTCCCGCGGCGGCCCGTCATGCCTGGGGTTCTGCTTATCGAAGGAATGGCTCAACTGTCGGGGCTTTTGCTCGAAGCAAGTCTGCGTGAAAAATTCCAACGCGACGCGAAGGCCATTCTCACCATTCTTGACAAAGTTAAATTTCGCGACATGGTCAAGCCGGGGGAAATGCTTGTATACAGCACGGAACTCGTTTCCTTGAACGAACTCAGCGGGAAAGTCATGGTGAAGGCCACGCGGGAAGGCCGCCTGATAGCATCCACCGGGATGGTGTTTTCCTTCAAATATGTTGATGATCCCAAGCTCGAAGAGAAACGTCGGGGGTTGCTCGATATCTGGATGGGGAAACATGACGCCTGAGCCCGTGGTCGTCACAGGCGTCGGCTTGGTCAACCCGCTTGGGAATTCTGCCTCCGAGGTTTTTTCCCGTTTGCGGCGCGGAGACTTGGCCGGAAAACGGCCCGAAAGATTCGACTCCACCGGGTTTTCCTGCCATGTCTGCGCCCAGGTTGAGGGCTTCGACCCGGAGGCGCTTCTCGGTGATGCCAAGACCCTTCGCCTGATGAACCATGATGCCGTTTACGCCGTAGCAGCGGCACGGCTCGCTCTCCGGGACGCAAATGTTCTGATCGGCCGCGATTACCCGCCAGAGCAGACGGCTTTATACGGTGCGACCGGGCTTGCAGGAATCGCCATCCAGGAGGTATCCCCGCTGATCCGTTATTCGGCGGACGATAACGGTGTTTTCGACGCCCGCATTTTCGGCCGGGCGGCACTGAACAAAGTCAGGCCTACTCTGAGTTTCAAGATCCTCAGCAACATGCCGATCTGCTTCATCTCGATTTTCGAAAACATCCAAGGCCCTAACGCCGTTTACAACCCCTGGGAAGGCCAAGGCTCAGAGGCAATTCTAGCCGGTATGCGGTCTCTGCAGTCCGGAAAGGCAAAATGCGCGTTGGTGGGCGGATGCGATGTCAAAGCCCATGAACTCGCGTTCGTAAGCCTTCAGCAACAGGGAATCTTCCGATCCTTTGAAACCTCGGGTAAAGGCTGCATCCCCGGGGAAGGAGGAGCATTTCTATTTCTCGAACTTGAATCCGGCGCAAGGGCGAGAGGAGCGAAAATCTATGCGTGCCTTTCCGGATTCGCCAGTGCAACCTCCCTTCCAACCGGGTCTTTCGATACCTTCCGCACGCTAACGGCCAAAGCCCTTGAAAATGTTGCCGAAAGTGCCGTTCAGACAATCATCTCCTCACAAGACGGGAATCCTCTTTTTGAAAATCTCGAAGAAGCTGCGCTGGCCAACTTTCCAACGGCGAATCGGGTTTTCCCGAAAAAGCAGTTCGGAAATCTTTTCGCCGCCGCCTCCCCGGCCCAGCTTGCCGTTGGAGCCATGATCGTTTATTCGGATGGCGGGCCTGCACTCGTGAACAGCTTCGGTTACGGATCTCAGCAGACCGCGTTTCTGCTGACCCCCGCGGAACGGTCCACGCAAATAAATGGAAATACCACCAATGCAGAACCGCTTGGCAGGACGACCCTGGTAAACATAGTTCAAGAAATACCCGAAGTTCCCGAGGTTCCCGAGGTTCTTGAGGTTCCCGAGGTTCCTGATGTTCCCGAGGTTCCGAATATGCCTCGCCGGGTCGTCGTAACCGGGCTCGGCATCGTTTCCCCTGTAGGCAAGGGTTTTCCCGAGTTCTGGAGAAACCTCCTTGCCGGACGAAGCGGAACTGGGCGCATCTCGCTTTTTGACGCATCCGGACTTCTCGTCTCAATCGGCGGCGAAGTGAAAAATTTCGACTCGGTCAAAATCAGGAAGATATTCCCTGCCGCCAAGGCCGAGCGTGACCGAAAAATCCTGCTAGGTTTGGCCGCTGCCGGCGAAGCGCTCCTTGACGCCGGTCTGGACTCACCCGCTGAGCGTATGAAACTGGCCCACACCGCCGTTCACGTCGGGGTCAGCCTGGAGGTATTTTTCCTTGAGGATGTCACGCCGCTGGCTCGCACCGGGCTTGAAAAGGGGGCAATTGCACGGCACCTGCTGGCCGATCCGACGAGGCCCAGTTTGCAAACCCCGCTGGATCGGCTCGCGGAATTGATCGGTGACTATTTCGGGTTCTTTGGAACCCGCTCTACCAACTGTTCCGCTTGCGCGGCAGGTGCGATGGCCGTAGGAGAAGCTTTCTGGGAGATCCGCGACGGCCGCTGCGATCTCGCCCTTGCCGGCGCCGCCGATAGCATACTCAACCCCCTTGGCATGGGTGGGTTTACCCTGCTGCGTGCCCTGACAATGACGGCCGACGACCCGAAATCGGCCTGCCGCCCGTTCGATGCGTCCAGGGATGGAACCGTCCTCGGCGAAGGCGGGGCATTCCTCGTCCTCGAATCCCTCGACCACGCGATTTCGCGGAGGGCGAAAATCTACGCCGAGGTTCTTGGTTACGGCTCATCCCTCGATGCTTTCCGGGTGTCCGATCCCGAACCTTCCGGGCGCGGAGCGGTTCTTTCGATGCGGAATGCACTCGCCGATTCCGGGCTTTCACCTTCGGCGATAGATTGCGTCAACGCCCATGGCACCGGAACTCCAAAAAATGACGCCGTCGAGACGCATGCCATCAAAGAGGTTCTCGGAGCCCATGCGAGGGAGATCCCGGTGCATGCCGTCAAATCAATGACAGGTCACATGATCGCCGCCAGCGGCGCAGCCGAAGCCCTTACCGCGGCGCTGACTCTTTACGCCAGGAAAGTTCCCCCCACGATCAATCTTACAACCCCCGATCCGGATTGCGATCTGGACTATGTTTCCAGCGGCGCCAGGCCGTTCAATGGAAGCACCGTTCTTTCCAACTCGTTTGCCTTCGGTGGCCAGAACGCGACCCTGATATTCGGCAGATACAAACAAGGAGACCGCCCGTGAATGACCAGGAAATCTTTCAGAAGCTTCAATGCGTGATCAGGAACGTCCTCGGAGTGAAACTCGAGCAGATCACACTTAATAGCATCCTTGTGAAGGATCTCGGCGCGGAATCAATCGACCTCCTCGATTTGAGCTTCCTGATCGAGGACGAGTTCAAAATCAGCATTGAGCACAACGAGTTCGAGAAGGAGGTCAAAACGCGGATTCCGGGGGGAGAATTCGAAAAGGAAGGTTCCCTGACGCCCGCCGCCCTGGAGGAGCTGAAGAAAGCGCTTCCTGAAGTCGATCGGTCCCGCCTGGTTCCCGGCTTCCGAAAAGCCGAGATTCCCTCGTTGTTGACGGTCTCTGTTTTCGTGCGCCTCATCCGAAGGAAGCTCGAACAAGGGAAACAGGCATCTTGACGGTTCCAAAATGAAATTCCGCCTAATTGACAAGATAACAGGTTGGGAAACCCGATCCCGGGCGGTCGGCATCAAAGCGGTCTCCTTCGAGGAATACTGTCTTAAACAGGCTTTTGGCGATTCAGAGCGCCTCCCTGAATCGCTCGAATTACAGGCGGTTTTCGACTTGGCGTGCTGGCTCGTCATACTTTCATCGGATTTCAAGAAAACCGCCTGCCCGATTTCAGTCGAAAAGATCGAATTCAAAAATTTTCTCCTTCCCGGACAACGAATGGAAGTGCGGGTCGAGGTGGCCAGTTTCGATGATGA
>MNYA01000257.1:0-3858 GCA_001872985.1 bacterium CG2_30_54_10
TTTCTTGAATTTTTTGAATTTCTTGAGGGGTTTAGCATTCTTTGGTAATCACGCTCAGAACTCCCGGTGTTTCTTTGCGTCCTGCGACAAAAATTCTTTCTGCGTTTCTGTACAATCACAGTTCAGGCTTTTCCGGCGAGCCAGTCAACGAGGCCGAGAAGATGGTCTTTGTACAAAGAGCCTACCAGACCGGAGGCGCCCTTTCTGGTTTTGGAAAGGTAGTTTCGGGCATGGGTTCTGGTTTTCTTAAGGGCTTCCGAGCCGACCGCGATCTTTCGGATTCGGTCGAAGGCAGCGTCTTTGTCGGTAGCATGAAAGAGGCTTTTTACTTCTTTACCGATTTTAGGATCTTTCAGCAAATAAATCATCGGCAGTGTCAGCTCGGCGGATTGGAAATCGGCTCCCGGTTCTTTTCCGAGTTGGGACTTGTCGGCGACCAGATCGCGCATATCATCGATGATCTGGTAGGCGAGCCCAAAATTGAGCCCGAACTCTCGCATCGCACTTGCCGACACGGAATCATGAGGGTCGGCGACCAACGCTCCGGTTTCGCCGGAAAGGGCGAAAAGCGCGGCGGTTTTTCGTTTGATAATTGAAAAATAACGTTGGGGTGACATTTCAAGATTTTTCCGTTCGATGATCTGGATCAGCTCGCCTTCACACAGATCGAATGTCCGTGAGGCAAAACAATCAAAAACTATCGGATCGCTCACGGCGGAAATAAGCTTCAACGCCCAGGAATAAACATAATCACCAAATGCGATTGAAACCTGAGAACCGAACCTGGCGTTTATGGTGGGCTTATTGTGTCTGGACAAAGCGGAATCAATGGTATCATCATGAATCAGAGAAGCCGTATGAAGCAGCTCAATCGCGGAAGCTACGCTGACCAGATTTTTCAGCATCGCGACCGGCTTTGCACCCAGTACCGCTCCGGCGGCAAGAATTGCCAAACCGGGTCTCAGCCTCTTCCCGGGGGAGTTTCGGAAAAAGCCATTGATCGTTTTTACGGTACGGTTTGTGGCTTCATGGAAGCAATTCTGCCATGTTTTCTCGACGAGTTCAAGTTCATTGCGGATCGGTTCAAAAATGTCTGCCGAGGCTGAATTGATTTTCATTCCGGGCCTTTTGAAAATTTTGGGAAAAACCGGCCACACATCTTACACCTTCGAATTCAAAATTTCAATTGACTTGCAAATTAATTACTGATATTTGTTCTTGCTGAGGTTGCCGTGAATTCACCGGAGTTTCAACATGTTTCAATTTTACAACAAAGTGCTGAATTTCAGCAGGCTGATAAAAATCGAACACACTCTATTTTCGCTTCCCATGCTGTTTTCCGGGGCGATCCTTGGAGCCAGGGGTTGGCCTTCCAACAAAATATTGGCGCTCATCGTGCTTGTAGGTTTTTTCGCCCGCTCTTTTGCCATGGTTGTAAACCGACTCATCGACCGCGAAATCGATGCCCGGAATCCCCGAACCTCAAGCCGGGAGATCCCCGCGAAAACGGTTTCGGTTCATCAAGCGATGGAGCTCGGACTGTTTTCCCTTCTTTGTTATCTCTTCCTGGCCTATCTTCTTGGCCCGATATGCCTTTGGCTTTCACCGATTCCGCTGGTCATTTTCATAGGTTATCCCTACCTCAAGCGATATACCTGCATGGCACATTTCGGGTTGGGACTTGCGTTGGCCATGGCGCCCCTGGGGGGTTATATCGCTTCTTCCCAGACCTTTCCCTTTAGCCCCGGCATCATCGCGTTAGGCCTGTTCGTTTTCTTTTGGGTTTCGGGTTTCGATATCATCTATGCGACTCTCGATGAAGAGATCGACCGCGAACAAGGCTTGTTCTCACTTCCAGCGGTGGTTGGGCGAGCGAAGGCACTGAGAATTTCCGGAGTTTTGCATTTTCTCTCCTTCTGTGGTCTTGTGGCGATATGCGCGTTAGGTAGCATCAGCACAGGTTCCTTGGCAGTCCTTTTTCTGACGGGAATTTTCCTTTTTCTCGAGCACAGGTTTTCTTATAACGTCAATCTTGCTTTCTTCGGCGGCAATGTGGTGGTAGGATTCCTGGTGCTGTTTTTGGTGAACCTGGTTGTAATCGGAAAGGGATTTGGGGCCGGCGGATAAAGACAGGGAAAAATCTATCAGAAGCTGTTCTGAGACTTGGCAATTGACATATTTCGATGAGCGTCCAAATAACGCATGGTAAATTAAAATGGTTTACAAATATGGTTAAGAGACTATCCATAAGCCGATCCGGAAAACGTATCATACTAGGAATCACGGGTGCGTCCGGAGCTATTTTTGCCGAGCGTTTCATGAAGGAATGCCCGGGTGCTTTCTATGTCATTCCCACCATCATTGGGAAAAAGGTATTCGAAAGCGAAATTGGAAAGCCCATCGAATCAGTGTTTTCAAATGCGAAAAAGATTTTCGATCCTGATGATTTTTTCGTTCCATTCGCGTCCGGATCGGTCGAGTTTGAAGCGCTGGTCATTCTTCCTTGTAGCGCCTCGACCATGGCAAAAATCGCCAACGGAATCGCTGACAATGTTTTGACCAGGGTTGCCCAGGTCGCATTAAAAGAACGGCGGAAGCTCATCATTGGCCTTAGGGAGGCTCCCTTGTCCACTATCGCGCTAAGAAACGCGACGGTTCTTTCGGAGGCAGGCGCAATCATTTTTCCGCTCTGCCCGGGCTTTTATTTCAAACCCCGCACGGTTGAAGATCTCGTCGATACAGTCGTTCAACGGATCTGTTCCCTTATCGGCGCCCAAAGAGGGCGAGGCTTTCTTTCCGAGGAAATCGAATGAGTGGAAACTCCATCTAATGAAATTTAACGACCTACGGTCTTTCCTCTCAGCGCTTGAAAGTCGGGGAGAGCTTGTGCGCGTCAATTCGGCCGTCAATCCGCGTCTTGAAGCGCCTGAAATCGCCGCAAGAGTAGTTAAGGAAAACGGCCCGGCGCTTCTTTTCACGAACCCTGAAGGGTCGGCGTTTCCGCTACTGATGAACCTTTTTGGAACCAAAAGCAGAATCAGGCTGGCTCTGGGCAAAGAACCCGCCGATTTCGGGGAGGAAATTGTCCGCTTCGCGCATTCCGCGATGGAATCAGGTTTCTGGGGGCCGCTCAGAAACTGGCGAACCGGAATGAGGTTTCTCGCCGCCCGACCGTCGGTCGTTTCGAGCGGCCCGGTTCAGGAGGTCAGCGAGGAAGCCGACCTTGGAATGATGCCGATTACCGTCTCGTGGCCGAACGACGGAGGGCGTTTTTTCACTTTTCCATTGGTGATCACATGTGCGCCCGGAACGAAACGGCATAATGTCGGAATTTACCGAATGCAGGTGTTCGACAAAACCTCCACCGGGATGCACTGGCAGATAGAGAAAGGCGGAAGGTTCCATTTTTCAGCATCCGAGAAAATCAGAGGGAAATTGCCGGTCGCCGTCGCCATCGGGGCGGACCCGGCGCTTCTTCTTTCGGCCGTTCTTCCCCTTCCGGAGGGTGTCGACGAGATGGCCTTCGCGGGCTTTTTGAGAGGAACTCCAACCCAGGTCATTGAAGGAAATGTCAGAGTTCCCGCCACTGCCGAGATGATTCTCGAAGGCGAGGTCGATCCTGATGAACGGAAGCTCGAAGGGCCTTTCGGTGACCATTACGGCCATTATTCAAAGCAAGCTGAGTTTCCAGTTTTCAGGATTAAACGCGTATTCCGCCGTAGGGATGCGATTTTTCACGCCACTGTCGTGGGCAAGCCCCCCATGGAAGATTGGCACCTCGGCATCATGACCCTGGATATCATGAAGCCTTTTTTGCGCTTCATGCACCCCGAAATCATCGATATCTGGGCCTACCCT
>MNYA01000257.1:3912-4911 GCA_001872985.1 bacterium CG2_30_54_10
GGCACGGGGCAGGCTTCGCTGGCGAAGTTCGTCGTGGTCGTCGATCCGAGCGTTGATGTGCGTAGTTTCGAAAAGGTTGTGGCTGCAATTGGAAGAAACTTCGATCCGAGGGAAGATTTTTTCCTGTTCGCCCCGACATCGACCGACACCCTTGATTTCGCCTGCGCGGGGTTTGAAAAGGGAAGCAAAGCCCTGTTCCTCGCAAACAGGCCGAAGAAGGTTGCCGCCACAGCGTTCCGGCTTTTTTCCGGGCTTTCACCTTGGCAAACACTGCTTCCGCCGCCGTCTTCCCCGCAGCCCACACCTCAGGCCGCTCCCGCAAACGAGAAAAGGAGTTTGGGAAATGAGACGCGGTTGGCTCCATCCGCGGCCGATATCAAAGCCAGGTTTTCCGTTGTCTCAGATTGCGCCGTGGTCTCAGATACGTTGCTAGTCTTCAAGCCCCACGGCGATGTGAAGGCGGCGATTTCATCGTTGCTTTACGCCGTTGAACTGGGGCCGATCAAGCTCGTTGCAGCGGTCTCGGAAGATATAGATCTGCGTGACATGATGTCGATTGTCTGGGGGGTTTTCACCAGGTTTGACCCCGGCCGCGACATCACCGCTGAGCGATTCGACCTGGAAGGGATCAAGCTTCGCCTTTCCGGGCGTCTTGGAATAGACGCCACGCTCAAAGGAGAATATCCGCAACCCCTCGAAATGGACCCGGAAAACGTAAAAAAAGTTGACAAAAGATGGAAAGAATATTTCCCGAAATAATTACCTCCGACAAAGAACTGGCCAAAGTAGCCGCGAAAATTCAGGAAGGCCGGAGACTGGTCACCGAGGATGGTCTGGCCATTTTGAACACATCCGATCTTCTCTCTCTCGGCAAGCTGGGCGACCAGGCGAAATGGAGAAAAACGGCCGATCGCGTTTTTTTCTCCGCCAACAAACATATCAACTATTCAAATATCTGCCGGATGAAATGCGGGTTCTGCAAGTTTTCCAAAGATCGGG
>MNYA01000476.1 GCA_001872985.1 bacterium CG2_30_54_10
CTCGCGAAGTGAATTCGCGAGGCTCATCCCCCGCGGTCGGGCGCTTTGCGCCCTCCGGTCTGCCTTCACTCTTCCCCCGACTTATTGAGATGATACGAACCGTCGTTCATCTTCAATGAAATGATCGACAAGGTAGTCTGAAAGAAAGAGGCTTGACAGCAATGACCACACTTCATCTCTCGGTCGGTGGGCTTCAACCGCTGACGATGATCGATTTCCCGGGAAAATTGGCCGTGGTCGTTTTTCTCAAGGGTTGCAACCTCAGATGCAAGTATTGTCACAACCCTTCTCTGGTCGAGGAAGGCAAGGGGGAAATCACCTGGGATGAAGTGTTGGCCTTTCTCCGCAAGCGCCAGGGATTCCTGGAGGGCGTCGTCTTCAGCGGAGGCGAACCGACTTTCCAGGATTCCCTGCCGGTCGCGATCGAGGAGGTTAAAGAGTTGGGCTTCGCCGTTGGGCTTCATACCAACGGTTATTATCCTGGAATCATCAAAAGTTTCCTGGAGAAAAAGCTTCTATCTTTCATCGCGGTCGATGTCAAAGCCCCCAAAGGGGAATACGATCGTTCAAGTGGGTCCCCGATCAATCGATCCGTTGAAGAAACAGCGATTCTGGTTGCCGAAAGCGGGGTCTCCTATGAGTTTCGGACAACCATTCATCCGCTTTTGGTGAGCGATGAATGGTTAATCGATATAGGAAATTTCCTCCATGGCCTTGGAATTTCCCGTTTCGTCCTTCAGAAATTCCAGGGCGGGAACACCCTCGATCCCGATCTGCCTTCGTTGGTCGGAGAGTGGCTTCCAAAGCCAATTTTAGTCAGGCTGCGCGAACAGTTCAGCCGGCTCGGCATAAGAGGCGACCTCGCCAAGGGAAAAGAACTGGCTGCCTGACGGCTGTATGGGAACCCAATGATATCAATCCCATTTGGTTCTACGCAATAATTCGGGGAAACTCAATGATTCCTGGCGCAAGCGATTTCTCCCTTCGGTCGAAATGACAGCATCGTTTGTCACTCCGAACGAATGTGAGGAATCTCGCTTTATGTTGAGAATCAGCTATTGCTCCTTCTTTTTGAGCAGATGCCCCATTTGGTTCATGGGGATCAAACATCGTGGTCGCGGTGGTCGCGGGCTTTGGCCCGTGCAGGTTGAAGTTTGCGACTGCGAACAAATGAATTTCAAATTTCAAACCCCGGTAAGTTCGCGGTACAGCTCCATGTAAAGGAAAGCTTCGAGCTCGGGATTCAGGTATTTCTTTACCCATTCGGCGGCGCGTTTCCCGGTTTCATGCCGGATTTCCGGATGGCTGAGAATGAATTCAAGCCTCTTGCAGAAATCTTCGCGTTCATGAATCCGTTGAAATCCTGCGAGCGAGGGGGAGGCTGAATAAAGGAATCCGGTCCCTTTCCCGGAAACGTCAGTTTCATCGATGATATATCCGCGATTGCCTGGAATATCAGACGCCAGAACCGGCATCCCGAGGGACATCGCTTCAAGAAGGTTCTGACACCCGCCTTCAGCATGAGAAACGTTGATCACTACTTCGGCGCGTTTGTACCAAAGCGCCATTTGTTCTTCCGGGGGTTCTTGAAGATGAACTATCCAGGGTTGAGCAGCCATAAGATCTTTCACGCTTTTTCCGAACTCCGAGTCAAGAAGGTTTCCGATCAATACCAGCTTCAGGTTGGGTATCCTGGAAATGAGGGGCCCCATGCTTTGCATGGCAAAAAGAGTATTTTTTACGGGGAGAATGGGGCCGGGAAGAAGGACGACTCTATCTTGGGTTTCGATCCCCGATCCTTTGAAATCAGGCGGAATCATGCCGGTCGGAATTTCCACTCCTTTGGGAATGACGGAAAACCGCCGGTAGTCAGGAATGACCTCACGGAGGTAAGGAAGCATAGCGGAAGTTGGCACTACAACCCGTTCCGCCGACTCAAGAACGCTTCGGACGCTTTCGTTCAGTCCCGGGGTTTGAAGATCCACGAAAACGTCCGTTCCAGTGCAGGTGATGATGAACGGAAGACGGGCTGCGATAGCGATGTTCTGGCAAATCAAACCGGATTTGACAAGGTGGAATCCATGGATCAAGCCTGGAGAAAATTTTCCGTTAGCCATTTCCCTGGGACTGTTTTCGGAGGTAATGTCCAGTTGCGAGACGCGGCAGCCCATGCGTCCAAGGAACGCCCCAAGATGGCGGCCATAGGAATCGTCCTCGCCATATCTGGATTTGACCATGCAGATTCCGAAAAGGATTTCCATGCGGTTACCCCCGGCCGCCATTCTACAACACTTTTTCTCCTCTTGCATGAACCACGTTGAAAACAGTCGTTTGGTTTCACGCGTGATTACCAAAGAATGCTAAACACCTCAAGAAATTCAAGAAATCCAAGGAGGCCATGGAGGTCACAGAGCTTTCAGGGGGAGAAATTTAGCGTTCTTTTGTTAAGCAAGGCTTCACGGGTTTTCACATATTCTTATGGACTTTCTTGACAGAGAGAACGACTACGTGGAAAATAGGCTTCTGAAAAAACTTCGATATGGAAATCCAAAACGCTGATTTTAAGGAGACTAGTCATGGTTCCAGAGAATTCCGAATTTCAGGTTCAGGAATTGGGAGAGCCCCGGTTTGTTTCGCCCTTAGGCTTGTCCCAAGTTGATGGGGATTTCCTGACGAATTACGTTCCCAATGACGAACGGATTCTTGTGGATGTCTGCCTTCAGCGAGTCAGGGAAACGATTGATGCGAAGAAGGTTCCCGCCTCGTTCGAAAAAGCGGGTCCCCGTGGGAAGATTTTCTTCGATCCCAAGAACACCAGGGCGGGCATTGTGACTTGCGGCGGGTTGTGTCCCGGAATAAACGACGTGATCAGGGGTTTGGTGAACCAACTCACATTTTGGTATAAGATCAAGTCGATCTACGGTTTCATGTATGGTTTTCAAGGACTGGTGAAGGAAATAGGTGGACAGCCCAAAGTCCTTGATCCAGAGGTGGTTTCAGACATCCACGAGTTTGGCGGGTCAATTCTCGGTACATCCCGTGGACCGCAGGATGTCGGGAAAATGGTTGACCGCCTTATGGAATTCCGAATTGACATTCTTTTCTGCATTGGCGGTGACGGCACACTACACGGAGCCAAGGAAATTAAGGATGAAGCTCTTCGCCGTGGTCTGAAAATCTCGGTGATCGGTATTCCGAAAACAATCGACAACGACATCGGTTTCATCGAAAAAACTTTCGGGTTCGAAACTGCATTTTCACATGCAGTGGAATCCATCCGAACGGGGCATGTGGAAGCGAAAGCGGTTGAAAATGGAATCGGCCTTGTGCGCCTGATGGGCCGTGAATCCGGATTCATCGCGGCAAACGCGGTGGTTGCATCCCAGGACGTTAATTTTTGCCTCATTCCTGAGGTTAGGTTCGATCTGGAAGGTCCCAATGGCTTTTACGAGCATCTGCGCCGGCGTCTTGAGAGTCGCGGTCATGCGGTGGTAGTCGTGGCCGAAGGGGTTGGAAAGCACTTCCTGTCATCGGGCAAAAAAGACGCTTCCGGGAACGAAAAAGTCGGTGATATCGGAATCTTCCTGCGTGATGACTTGAAGCGGTATTACGACAATGGAAAGTTTCCATTCTCGATCCGTTATATCGACCCGAGTTACATGATTCGGAGCGCGAAGGCTATCCCGGGCGACAGCATTTACTGCAATCAACTTGCCCAGAACGCCGCCCACGCCGGGATGGCAGGGAAAACCGGAATGGTCGTCGGGATCTGGGCAAACCAGTTCACGAACGTTCCTATTGAGATCGCGGTAAAGACCCGGAAATACGTTGATCCTGAAAGCACGTTTTGGCTGAAT
>MNYA01000043.1 GCA_001872985.1 bacterium CG2_30_54_10
CCCCTGTGCCCGGCCATCCTTCAGGCAGCTTTCGGCGGGTTGATGATTCGGAAGGCTTTCTACATGGCTGAAGGCGCGGAAGAAAAATCCGCATGGCAAGCATGGCAGGCCAAGCTGATAATGAACGTGGGAGCTTCGTTGGCGGAATCGGCCGGCGGTCCCCAAAGATTCAGGATGGATCTTGGCCCTGTCTGGCTGGTATCGGACGGCGGACGGATCGACTGGAGGCTGGGTTTGCACGGCCTTGTCGCGCCGATCCTGAATTTTTCCGACGGCGCCCGTGTTAGTTGGGCGCATACCATCAAATACGGGACACTCGCTTTCACCCGAGATCGAAACCTCGACGGAACTATTGGAACCCGCGGCGCCCTCGCATACAGCAACGCGAACAATTTCATCACGAACAAAACAGGCCGTCATTCAGGCCACGAACTGATTCACACATTCCAATACCGACGCGACACTTTCCTTAGCCCAAGACTGACCCGGTTGATTCCCGCCCTGGGCGACCGGCTCGGAGAAAGATGGGTCGACGATACCGGCTGGGTGGTCAGTTGGGGTTCCCAATGCCTCTGGGCGGCGCTTTCAGGCAAAGACCGGGATTTCGACATCCCAATGGAAAAAGAAGCCTATTTCCTGGCCGACAACGTAGAATTCTGATTCGAACAGTGGTAAGGTGAGCCATGGGTGAAGGCCGAGCCACCGTTGCCACGTTTTCTGCCCTGAGCCGTTTGAAACTCAGGGTTCTATTTCAGTCACTTATGGCATGGCGAAGTCGTTGGAGCCTTCTCCTTCTGTTTCTCATGGGTGTCGGGCTTTGCTTGTCCATCGGCTTTGCGTCGGTCGATTTCCTGGCGTTCGTGGAAGGGCTATTTCTGGGAGACCCGGCCAGGTGGCTCATGGCACTGGGTTTGATCTACCTTCTGATGCTGGTTTTCACGAGCGATCTGATCATGGGGCACACCCTCAATGTGGGCCAACTCAGCACCGATCATACGTTCCTGACTTCATTGCCGATCCCGCCGCTGGCACTTTTGGGAAGCAAACTCTTCGAGCGTCTTATCACCGACTGGCCGGGAGTGCTTCTTCTGCTGAGCGGTTTTCTCGGAATCTCCTGTCGGGGGAGCTTTTCCGACCCGGTCAAGATCCTGCTTCCAATTCTGATTTTCGTCCAGGTGGAATTGCTTCTCATTCTCACCATTATTTTGTTGTCGTTCTTTCTGCAAAGGGTTGCACGGCCGGCTACGATCAACAATTTTTTCTCAATCCTTGGTTATATGAGCGCTTTCATGGCCCTTTCACCGCACATCTTGATCGCCACGCAACCCCGGGAAGCCTTCACCTGGCTGATTTTTAATTTAGGAAAATTTCAGGGCACGGCAGGCCTGGTATTGAGCCCCGGGCGCTGGATCGTGGATATTCTGTTGGACGGCAAGATCGGCAGGTCGTTTCTGCATTGGGAGTTCTTTTGGCTTCTCGCATTCATGACGGGGTCGGGAATATTTCTGGCAATGTGCCGCATGCATTGGCTGACTTTTGTCCATCCGGGGCTTCCGATGGTTTCGGTCAAATCGAAAGCCTGGCTTTCAGGCATGCTTCGCAAAGAAACACTTTTGCTGAAAAGCGACTTCAACCTTTTGTCAAATTCTCTGTTCATGCCGATTACAATCATCATTTTCCAGATTCTGATCTTCCGGGAGCAGTTAACAGCCTTCGGGCTTCCGCATGCCATGAACATGATGGGAGCGGCCGCGATGTATTTTTGCCTCTTCGGCCCGATTAACTCCATCGGAAGCGAAGGGAAGGCTATTTTTCTTTTGGAGACGCTTCCGATCTCCGCGGCCTCTCTTATTGCCAATAAAACCCTGTTCTGGAGCCTTGTTGCGGAAGTGTTTTTCCTTCCCGCAAGTTGTGCGACCGCTTGGTATCTGGGCCTTCCCCCCCCGGATTGGGCCGCCCTGATTGTTTGGCTGGCCATTCTGGTTCCTTGCCTTGTTTGGGTTGGGGTCTCCGTTTCCGCTATCTACCCGAAATTCGAGGGGAAGGTTCTTCAGCAACGCTCGACTTTGGAAGGAAAGGCGCTCGGTGCAATGGCGATGGGGATGGCTCTTCCGATAAAAAGCCTCTCAGCGGGCTCTATCGCCGGGGGAATGATTTTCGCTCTTTTGGCCTTATCGGTACATGGGAAGGCCGTTGAAGCGCTTGAAGGTCGGCTCGACCCCGAAAGGTTCAAGGTTCGGCGATTCCGCGCGCACGATGCTTTTCTGGCCATTCTGGTGGCGATGGGTATACAGTCTGTGATTCGTTCCATTTTCGATGCAACCGTTCCGGAGGTTGCAGCAACCCTGTTACCCTGGATAATTTCATACACCCTCGGAATGACCGTTCTGGGCTACACCACCTGGCGCTATGCCAGGGATCGTTTTCCATCAGCCATGGAAGCCCTGGGGTTCCGCCTTCGGAACCGCGGGGATCTCGTTCTTGCACTTATCGGCGCGGCGGCCATAACAGGCGTGGGAAAATTGTATCTCGAAGCGATTAACAAGGCAGGATTCGATGTCTACGGGCCATCCGCCGAAATATGGTACACCTCGTGCGGCCTCTTGGGACCCGACTGGTCATTGGGACTTTTAATTTTCGCCGTGTGCCTCGTGGCGCCATTGATCGAGGAAGCCTTTTTCCGCGGGTTCGCCGACCAGGCATGGCGAGACCTCGGCTGGACCGGCCTCGGGGGAATAGTTTGCAACGGAATTTTCTTCGCCGTCCTTCATCCTCCCGTATCGATGCCTCTCACCTTCCTGCTTGGAATAGTCTGCACCCTGCTTTTCAGGGTGTCGCGAAGTCTGTGGCCGGGAATACTCCTCCATGCGGTTTATAACGCGGGAATCTTGTACATCCACTCGACCCACATCTGAGATTTTCCCGCACTCCCTTTCCAGAGCTTTTTTGAGAGATAGAAAAAATTTTTATTAAATTTCTCTTGCCAAAGTGTCGATTCTTAATACTTTTCTTTGGTTAGCAATTGACATGGAGGTTGTACAATGCATATTATCCGAGCCCTCCTGCTGGTCTTCGTCGTCCTATGCAGCGCGGCCATCGCAGCGCAGAACACTTCTTACTTCGCCCGGGGCGCTCAGTGGGCCTCGTATCCGACGTCCACTTCCAATCCGGATGCCGCCTATGGTTTCGCGAGATACAACGAGGTGCCTGGCCGTTTCGACCGTAATGCCGACGGCAGGGTCGATCTGGTTATCGCGGACCGGAATGGCGATGGAAGGGGCGACTACTGGGCCACCGACCGGAACTTCGACGGAAATTTTGACGACTACCAATACGACCGGAATTTCGACAGCAAGATCGACCAATGGGAATACGATGTCGATTTCGACGGAGTTTCAGACAAGATCTACGTCGATGGCGATGGGAACGGACAACCCGAAATGTACGCCAACCTCAACCCGCTGAACAAAACCTATACGTGGTATGGCAACATGAGTGGAACCCAGGCCGCCGGCGGCAAAGTAGCTTTTCCAACCATGAGGTCGGGCTCCCAGAAACTGTTCGCCGGCCACATCGCGGATTCGTTCTGATGGTGATGTTCGAAGGAAGCTAGATCTGTAACTTCTCAAAAAGGTGGGGCACGCGCCCCCCTTCGCCTCGCGAAGTGAATTCGCGAGGCTCATCCCCTGCGGTCGGGCGCGTTGCGCCCTCCGGTCTGCCTTCACACTTCCCCCGACTTATTGAGATGGTACTTCTACTGTCTCACTTTTATCTCAAAGGCTTGATGAACACAAAGAAAGAATGATTATGAAAGCTAAAAGAAAAATATTTCTGGATTGCGCTTCCAATGCCGATCCTTGTGCCCTTGTGGTAAATTAAGTGAGACAGTAGAATTAGCCTGCTGAAGTGAATACCTCGAACCCTCGCTCAAACAGACACTTTGGAAAATTTACATGCCAATTATCGAGAAGCGGGCGTAACGTTGATCCGATCT
>MNYA01000044.1 GCA_001872985.1 bacterium CG2_30_54_10
CTGTCCCGAGAAAATTCTCGGAGTTGCTTTTGAATCGTTATGAATAGAAGGTTTGAGCATGGTTGAAAATATAAACGATTTGAAATTGGATCGCCACACCAATCATGTGTTGATCGCCATCAACAAAATTTTCCATGGTCTCGATTGGAAAAATCTCGACAAATTTTTACAGATTTCAAGCGTATCGGATTTTGAAAAAACCCCAATTTCACAGGTTTCTCTCAAGTTGTACTCTCAAAATTTTAACCTTGTACGTCGTAACTGCCTATTAACACAGGATTTTTAACGGGACAGCCGTGATCTGAAATGAAATTTATTCAGCCTTGTCAAAGTATTTGTAAACAAGGGAAAGAGGGATGGCCGAACCGGATTTTTGATTTTGATTTTTTTTCGTCGCGTCTATCACATCTACTTTCCTGTCCAGGTAAAACCTGGGCACTGCGTTGAAACATATCATGGAGGTAATCATGAAACGCCTTTTCGTATTGGGCTTGATATTGATTGCCGGCCCCTCGTGGGCGTTGAGCGCTGAAAGCAAAGCCCTGGTGGAGCAGCTTCGCGCGAAACTGAGCCATCAGGAGGTTCAACGGCAGCCTACGGCCAAGGAAGTGGGGCAGATTCCCGAAGCCCCAGCTCCGGGATCCGAGATCATCTCGGACCTCTCGCGGGAAAGCTTCATTGCCCCCCTTCCGGACGAGGGTCCCGGTAGTTTTGCCGCTCCCAAATCCCACAAACACAAAAAACATCTGAAACAGGGAAAGGGCAAAAGCAAGAGCAAGAGCAAAGTTAAAGCCAAGAGAAAGACCATAGGGTCCAAAAAACCTGCCAAGAAGCACGTCGGCAAAAAACACAAAAAGGGCGCTGCCAAAACTGCAGGAAGTGCCGCGCCGATAGCCGACACAAGCAAGATCCAGAAAAAATAACCAGACCTTCGGCGAGCGACTTCGCCGCAAGGTTAGTCCGAACGACGACCACCGACTCTGTCGGTGGTCGTCGTGTGTAGTTTTGTTCCTTTTTCAAGTAAGACCAGGGTCGTTTATTTGTCAAGGTTTCTCCGCGGGTTGCCGATGGGAATCAAAGAGAAATTTCCCGCGGAGGCAGCATGAATCCTCAACCCCTTTCCCAGATGACCTACGACGGAGCGAACGCTCTCCGGGTTGGACAGATCGAGACGATCCATGGCCCGGTTCCCAAAATTTTCGACGAATTCTGGACTGCTAAACAGCGCCAGATGCATTCTTTGCATTACGCACTTTCATACCGCGCATCGTTTAAGCCGGAACTTCCCGATTTCTTCATTCGGAAATTCTCGCAGCCCAACGATCTTGTCGGGGATCCCTTCAGCGGACGTGGAACAACGGTTCTCCAAGCAGCCCTTCTTGGGCGTCGGGGTGTTGGAAATGATGTCAATCCACTTTCCGAGCGGATCACCAATCCCAAAATCCACCCTGTAAATGTGGAATCGCTGGAGAAGAGGCTCGAAAAGATCGCCTTGGATCAACCGCGTGATCTGAGCCGGGAAGAGGACATGAGCATGTTCTACCATCCCGACACATACAAGGAAATACTCAACCTCCGCGACTACCTCGATACCCACCACGATCCGATCGACAGATTCATCGAAATGATAGCCATTTCACGCTTGCACGGCCATTCACCGGGTTTCTTTTCGGCCTATTCCTTTCCCCAGATTTCGATCCCAAAATCCAATCAGATAAAAATCAACCATACCCGCGGAGTCGAACCGGATTATCGGGAAGTCAAATCGCGCATCCTGAAAAAAGCGAAAAATTCGCTGAAGGATGGTCGCCTGGATGAAATACTTTCCTGCGGCAAAAAGAGCATTCTGACAACCGGAGATTCCCGACAACTGACCGACTGGCCCGATGAAAGCGTCAACCTGGTTGTGACCTCGCCGCCTTTCCTGAACCAGGTCGATTACATACTTGACACCTGGATCGAGACTTGGTTCTGCCGGATAGATTCCGCTGAGATGGGAAAAAAGATCGTCCAGACACCCGACCTTGAGGAATGGACGCAATTCATTTCCGACACGCTCAACGAGCTGCACCGGAAGCTGGTTCCCGGTGGCCATGTCGCGATGGAGGTCGGTGACATCCGCTACCAGGGCGAGATTTTGAACCTGGACGAGACGGTCGTAAACCTCACCACGATGAAACGTTACAATCTAGGACAGTTCAAGGTTCGCGAAGTATACGTCCAGAGCCAGGAGTTCACCAAACTTTCGAATTGTTTCCGGGTCAAGAACAATGTCCTGGGCACGAACAGCAACAGGATCGTCCTGATGGAAAAAATCTAGGAGGCAAAGCATGCGACTCACACCGTTGGATATCTTTCAAAGGGAGTTCTCCCGAAAAAAGCTCGGCGGACTCGATGAAACCGAGGTCTATGAATTCCTCAAAAAGGTCGGTCGTGAATACGAAGGTGTCTATGCCGAAAACAAGAATTTAAAGGATCAGAACCAGCGACTGACCAACCAGATGAAGGATTATCTCGAACTCGAGAAAACCCTCAAGCAAACCCTTATCTCAGCGCAAAAGGCATCCGGTGATCTCAAAAAT
Source organism: bacterium CG2_30_54_10 (assembly GCA_001872985.1). Taxonomy (GTDB): domain Bacteria; phylum Muiribacteriota; class Ozemobacteria; order Ozemobacterales; family Ozemobacteraceae; genus CG2-30-54-10. Next base: position 2,583 of record MNYA01000044.1, read on the forward strand.
AACGCCGAGAAAGAGGCTGAGCTTATCGTCAAGGAAGCCGAGATCCAAGGGGAGCGCATTCTCGATGAAGTCCGCTCCGAATCCGAGGTAATCGGTAAGGATATTCGCGAACTAAAACGCCAGAAACGGATGCTGAAGGTTGAACTCCGAACGGTTTTGGAATCATACCTTGGCATGCTCACCGATGAAATGCCCACCATGTCCGCAAATGCTGCAAGGGCTGAAGTGCAGAAGAACGGGCCCCCCACCCCCCAGCCTTCTACCGTGCCGCCTTCACAACAACCGTTACAATCATATTTACAACCACCTTTACAACCACCTCCGGAAACCAACTGACACAAGACTGATGCCGTTCAGCTGTCTGGTCGCACATGCTCGCGGGGTAAGCCTTCAGGTAAAGGCTGTCCCGCGTTCATCACGTACCGAGATTGTTGACTTCCAGGAAGATAGATGTAGAATAAAGGTCAGGGCGCCGCCGGTTGAGGGTGAAGCCAATGCCGCATTGGTTGCTTTTCTTGCAAAGGTTTTCAGTTTGCCCAAGAGCCGGGTACTGTTGGAGCGGGGGGCCCGTGGTAAGCAAAAGAATTTTCTTCTGGTCGGAGTTGATCCGATGGCCGCCCAGGAGGCCTTGAAACGGGCTTCCCCGCCCGGATCCTGGAAGGAGAATGAATGAAGGTCAACACATGGCTCTGGCTGCTTTGGGGTGCAATGATCGCTTCGATGTTCCTCAAGCAGAAGATGGACACTTATATGGTCGTTGCTTTGATCATTCTTCCTCTTTTGATCGCTCTTCTTGAACTCCAGGAAGAGGTTGCTTCTATTAAAGAAGAGGAAAAACATCAGCGAAAGTACATCATGGATAGGTTTACCGCCATCTCCGAAAAGCTCAGGGATCTTTCAGAAAACCTTGAAAAGAAACTGGTGGTTGATTTCGCAGAGTTCGCGAAAGATTCCGCTCCGCGCAAGTCGGGAGAACTCCCCCGAATGAAAAGGAAAAAGAAGAAACATCTCGCCCCCACATCTTCTGAATCCTCAGCATCATCAGCATCCCCAGCATCATCAGCATCCTCAGCGTCATCAGCTTCCTCAGCTTCCTCTCTGTCCTCAACATCCCCCATGTCTCTCGCAACACCCGAGGCTGCCGATCTTGCTTCAGCTGTAGACTCCGCCCCGGGGAAAACCTCGAAGCCGGAGAGCCTCTAACATAGTTGCGCCTAGTTGCGCCTACTTGCGGATCCTTATCCACCTAAATGAATCGCGGGCGTGGTGATTGGCTGAGGTACGGAAAGCCTCACCCTGATGATCGACCAACCAGAAAGCTTCAAGCTGCCGACCCGCCAACCAGGAAGCCTCAGCGAGCCGACCCGCCAACCAGGAA
>MNYA01000304.1 GCA_001872985.1 bacterium CG2_30_54_10
CAGCGGCTGGAAGCCGCTGCCACTTTTTCGCTGGATTCCGACAGAACATTTCAAAGCAGGCATTGAAAAATGAATTTAGTGAAGTTTGGCAGTCACGCCCGGACCTTCTCTCCAAATGCGAAGCGAATTCGCCTGTCTCACTCCCTGCGGTCGCATGCATCACGCCCTCCGGCCTGCTGAAAATTCCGCCCTTCTATTGGGATGACACTGCAACTGCCTTGTTATTGGAACTGAAGATTGTCCTCGCGGGTCCATCCTTCTTTCTTCCCTTGGTTGAAAACAATCTCGAACCAGTGGAACTTTCCGACCCGCTTGCTGCTTTTGATCTTTACGACCACACCTTTTGGTATTTTAGCAAGAATTGCGCTCTTCACGTTCGGAGAACTTCTAATTTTGGCGTATGGGTCGCTGCAGATGGTGCCCTCACCGGGAAGGTGCGAACCAGAGACAAAGCCTTTCACTGTCTCCGAAGGAGGAGCGGGCTTTGCAATGGCGACGCTGATTTTTCGAGCAGCGGCCAGGGCTTTTTGGACTTTTACATTCAGAATCGCCGCGGCCGATGCCGTGCCGCTGGCTACGTCGGCGGAAAGCCCGGGGAGGACATCCCGAGGACCTACAACCAGCAGATCATCCCGGGTCCAGCCGGACTTCCTGTTAAAATCCCATTTCACCTTCGTCCAACCGTCTTTACGCTCTACGACAGCTCCTCGCGTCCCATTTGCCACCTTCATTACCTTTTTACAGGTAAGGTTTGGCTCTTCCCGAACATTTATCCCATTCCCGTTGGCGAAGGCTACGAGCTGGTCTGCCGGGCCAACCTTGCTCATCGAACCTGCGTTTTCAGTTGCCGGGGAGCCATTAACGGAGCCGGCATTAACGCCGGCCGGGGCGGAATACGGAACCGCAACCGGAGCCGAAGACCCGGTGGCTGAGGACGAACCTTCGGCGTTCGCGGCATACAACACACGGGTTGCACCTTGTGCAGGCGCGGCTTCCGCTGTCCCAAGTATGGAGTCGCTTTCGGGCTGCTTAGCTCCTTGGGGCGCAGTCTTGGTTTCGAGGAACACAAACACCTGTTTGCCCATGAAAATCCCCAGCGCCACGATGGAGAGGACGATCACCAGGATCGAAAACAGTTTGACCTTCTTCACGCCGTTCACCTCAAGCAAAAAGCTCACTCATGATAGTGTAGGAAGAATTCAGTGTCAATAGACCAAGATGGCCGAAAAAGCTAAATTAATCAGGAAATGTCCGGCCCAAAGGCGTGCATACGGAAGAATGCCGAAGCGTTTAATTTCTCAAAGTAAACGACAATTCTACGGCAACTCAACAATCTAGGGTTGTTGATGTCCCGAGTGTGTAATATACTTCATGCAGATCTTTCATCGAGGAGGTTTCACGTGTTGAAATCAATCCCATCGGTTGCGCATCGGCGGAGCGAGATCTGGGTTGGACGTTCTTTGGCAGTTCTTTTCATTATTGGGTCGTTGTTCGCCTCAAAACCCTCGTTTGCTCAGGCGAACCCCGGAACGGCAGATAATTCCGGGCTTTCGGCGATGTATGTTCTCAAGGTTGCGAGATTGGGGGATTTCCTCAAAACGACTGATTCCGAGCCACTGGAGCTGCTTCGGAGGATCGGCCGGATTATTTCCGAGCAGGGGGAGTTGTTTGAAAATGAAATTTTGAGCATGGCAGGCTTCTATTCGGAGTCGTTCTCTATTTCGCAGCCACTGAAAGAGCGATTTTTCGGCCGGGATTGGACGCAAGGGCAAAAGGTTGCGGCAGAAAAACTAATGTCGGAGGCCGGCCCGATTCTCGATTCTCTTGAAGCCGGTCTTCCACCTGCTAATGCCGGGCTGACCTTCAAAGGAGTGTTCGATCCTAAGGGCTTGGTTGAGCCGATCGCTAAAATGCTGGAGAGTGAAAAAACTACCCGCGGTCTCAGTGTCGGAAATTTATTCAAATTGAAAACCAAAGTTTTGCCGGTGCTTCAGATCGCCGATCTGATTGCCTTCATCGGAGCGCTGACGAGGGATGCCTTCCAACTTCACGTTCAGATGAAGGGCGGAAAACTTTATAAAGCGAACCTCGAGGAGATGGGCGGCCCCCCGGAAACCCTGACGGCGACGAAATACATCGCATCGGATTGTCTCCTGGTTTTCGCCCAGGTGCATTTTGCTGATAACCCGGCCTCGCTCATGGCAAATCTGCGGGAGATTCCTCAAACAAAGATTGTTGAGAGCTATCTCGCATCGGCGGGTCTCGATTTCGAGAAAGACATCCTGGCTAACCCCGCCAGGGAAACACTGGTGATGGTAAACCTGAATCCTCGTGGAGAAGCTGGGCTGCCGGATGTTCGGGCCATTGCAAGGGTCAGGGATGCGGTGAAACTTCTTGCCCTGCTTCCCAAACTCAAGCAACTGGCAGTCTCCGTCGGCGTCTTCGTGAGTCCGACTCTCGAGGCGCCCCCTTCGATCCGGCTTAGCCATTTTTTGCTTCCAAATTACGGGATTCATGTTGCGATGCGGGGAGACCTTCTTCTGATGACATCAGCACGCGAGTTGATGGTGGAACTTTCCAAGCGTATGGACGAGATCGATGGTGGGAAGGCGCCCGCACTTGCCGCTCCAACCGGAATTCACCGGTACTGGCGCATTTCGTTCGGCCGCATGAACGAGCAGATACAGCGGTTCCTTCAGTCGCCGATTCTGGCCGGCAAAGGAATTCCTCCGATTTCCAACATGACCATCGCCAACGAGCTGGGGGATTTTGTTCTCGAAACCCGCATCCTTCCCGATAATATCGACATTCGGGTAAACCTGCCGATTCGTGGAAAGTGAAAGCTGCCGTATCATCTCAATACAAGCTGCCTATTGGGCGAAATTTTGGCCGCAGATGAACCTTTGCATGTGGCTGCAGGCCGGAGAGTGCAAAGCGCCAGGCCCCAGGGAGTGATGCATGCGAATTCACTTCGCGTGCCGAGAGGGGGTGGTGGCTCGCACTATCTGCGGAGATGCGCTCGCTGTACCGAATTCCAAACCGAGGAGTTTTGTGGTATACAATGGCTGGTTCCTTTAAGACCCGTTACCAGAGGCAAGACATGAGGAATTTGTTTTTTATTCCGGTTCGATTTCTTCTCGCTGCGACCGTTGCCGTGACAATTTTGGCCGCCGGATGCGGTGACTCTGGTGGCCAACCGCCTCTCGCTACGACCACGAAAACTTTATCTACAACCACCATCCCGAACGCCACTGCCGGGGAAGCTTACCATGACACCGTCCTTACGATGGGCCGAATTGGCTTTATCAACGCCTCCGATTTGGTCGTCAAGCACGAAGGGCTTCTAAAGTATCTCAAAGATGAGCTCCGGGTGAAGGAAGTCCGGCTGGTTCTAGCCACTGATTACAACGGTATTGTCAACAAGCTTTCCAGGGGAGAGATCGACATCGCCTGGCTTGGAACTCTTCCTTACGCCGAAAACAAGGACAAGGTTCCGATGAAACTTCTGGTGAAGCCGATCAGATTTGGAACCACCTCCTATCGCGGAATTATCATCACGCGCGGCGACAGTGGAATCCGCAAACTTTCTGAATTGAAAGGAAAGAAGTTCGCCTGGGTCGAAAAGGATTCAGCGTCAGGATACATCTTCCCCAAGGCACTGTTGATCGAGGCCGGCGTAGACCCCGAAAAGGATTTCGCCGGGGCGATTTTCCTGAAGAAGCATGATTCCGTGGTGCTCAACGTCTTGCTCGGAAAATATGATGCAGGCGCCTGTTACGACGATGCCAGAAAAACATTGCGTGAGAAGGGGAAGAG
>MNYA01000004.1 GCA_001872985.1 bacterium CG2_30_54_10
GTTTAGTAGTTTGGGAAAATTGAAGAAAAGGTGAATGGGAGAAAATGGAGAATGGGAGAAAAAAATAATGGGATTCTCGAGAAAACCTCTCCAAATTCTCCATTCATCATTCATCATTCATCATTCATCACTCATCACTCATCATTTCCTCTATCTCCACTTCTCCTAAATTCCTTCGTTCTCCATTTTTCAAACGGCTAAACTCTTACAAAAATTCTTCTTTCTGAGGTTTGCCTAGGGTGCGGTTTCATGGTATCCTTCGTAACTTTCTGATGGGTGTGGTATGGCATGGTTTTCCAGTTTTTGCGGTTCCTTCTCGTCATCACCGGAACCATTGTCGGCGTGACAATGGCTTACGGGATCACGTCGCAATACGATAACTTCCTCGATACAGAGAATGCTGAGCTGAAGCTGGCAGCTCTTCTCGGTTGCATTGGGTATCTCCTCAGCTCGATGGCGGGCCGGGAGTTGCAACTGTGGCTCGAAAGCGAGATAGAGAATACCAACAGCTACGATCTGGCATGGAGCGGTGTTGGCCTTTTGCTGGGGCTGATCTCCGCCAATCTGTTGTTCATTCCGCTGTATTTTTTGATGTATCGAGGGTTCGGGGATACGCAATTCGAAAACAAGTTCTTCAACTCGCTCGTTCCCTTGTTTCACCTGGTAATACCATTCTTTTTCAACCTGCTTTTCGGATATCTTGGAATCAGGATCGTCTCCCGCTACCGGTCATCGCGAGAGCGGATGGTAAGCGGGAACCTCGGGGTTCCCCCTAAGGTAATCGACACCAGCGCAATCATTGACGGACGGTTTGCCGACCTTCTCCGGATCGGGTTCATTGAAGGGCAGATCATGATTCCCCGATTCGTCGTAAATGAACTTCAGTTTCTGGCCGACTCGGCCGACGGAATGAAACGGTCCAAAGGAAGGCTTGGGCTCAATCTGCTGAACGAGCTCAGCAAGGAGTTCCCCGATCAAGTCATCATCTCGAACAAGGACTTTCGCGAAGTCCAGGAGGTCGACGCCAAGCTGATCGAACAGGCCAAGTTCAGCACGGCTACACTCATAACCCAGGATTTCAATCTCAAGCGTGTCGCTGAGCTCGAAAAAATCAAGGTTCTGAATCTGAACGATCTGATGAACGCCCTTAAACCCATTTTCGTAAGCGGGGAAGAGGTCGATGTGCAGATCCTCAAACCCGGCAAGGAACAAGGCCAAGGGGTCGGGTTCCTTTCCGACGGAACAATGATCGTCGTCGAAGATTGCGGGAATCAGGTCGGCAAGAAAGTCAAAACAACGGTCACAAACATTTTGCAGACAACCGCGGGAAGAATGATTTTCTCGCGCATCAACCCCATCCAACCGGGGCAAATAGCCAAACGAAAATAACCGACAAAGTTACAGAGGGAGGATTCACTAATGGGTATTCGAGTTAAAGACATCATGGATTCCAAGCCAATCACGGTGAATGAAAGCCAAGCGGTTTTCAGCCTGCGGGAATTATTGATCCTGCGTCAGCCAGAATGCATCCTGGTTCTCGATAATGCGAAAAAGCTCGTTGGGCTTTTGACCCCGTCACATTTTGCAACGATCTCTTCCATCGAAGCCGATGAACCGGTCGGGAAGGTCATGATCCGCCATTTCAAGAGAATCAACGAGAACATGACGATCCGGGAAGCCGCGGCGCTGCTATCTGCCAGCGACTTGGAAGCTCTTCCGGTCGTTGACAACAACGACGAGCTCGTCGGTGTCGTCACATACAGGGACATTGTGAAAGATCTGGTCGAAGACCGCTCCGATCAGCGCCTCACCCCGGAAAGCGCCGTGGTGTATCTTTCAATGACCAAAGACCCCGAGTCTGAGGAATACTGGCTCCAGAAGGTTCAGAGCAGCGGGTTCAGGGCCGCCATCACCCAGGTGGGGGCGACCGCGGAAAAACTTCCGATCAAGCTGCGCGAGGCGACGATCGTTGCTGCCATTGCGAGATCGGTCATCCGCGAGGATCCCCGGGAGAAGTTTTCGGTGAGTAATGCCGTCCGCGACATTTTTTCCCAGTTGAATATCATCAATCCGGGCCTCGGCGGAGGCTTTAAAATCGCTATTGTTCGAGGGGAAGGAAGAATCGCCGTCGCCGCATTTGGCCGTTGCGGTCACGCGTTGGCAAACGGGACCGAGCAAATCTTCATGGGGGGGAACATCATCTGACAATGTCCGCAAAAATTCGGGTACGGTTCGCGCCTTCACCCACCGGCTATCTCCACGTCGGGGGAGCCCGCACCGCTTTATTCAACTGGCTTTTCGCCCGCCAGAATGGTGGGGTTTTCGTGCTGCGCATCGAGGATACCGACCTCGACCGCTCCACAGCCGAGTCCGAAGAAGGCCTCCTTCGCGACCTTCGCTGGCTTGGTCTCGATTGGGATGAAGGACCGGGGATCGGTGGGCCGCACGGGCCATATCGGCAGTCGCAGCGTCTGGAGATCTACAAAAAAGCTGCGCACCTGCTCGTTGAAAAGGGCCGGGCGTATCCATGCTTCTGTCCTGAAGAGATCCTTGAGGCGAAGCGCCGGAAGGCCGAAGCGGAGGGGCTTCCCCACCACTACGACGGAACCTGCAAACGCCTTTCGCGGGAAGAGGTTAAACGCCGCATTGCCTCGGGAGAACAGTATGCCGTCCGGATGACCGTTCCCCGGAAGGATGCCGTTTTGGAAGATCTCATCAGGGGGCACGTCGAATGGAAGGCCGAGACGCTAGGCGATTTCATCATCATGCGCTCGAACGGGATGCCGGTCTACAACTTTTGCGTGGTGGTTGATGACTCCGACATGGAAATCACTCACGTCATTCGCGGTGACGACCATTTAACCAACACGCATCGGCAGTTGATCATTTACGAGGCCATGGAGAAGCCCCTTCCCCTTTTTGCCCACGTTTCCATGATCCTGGGCTCCGACAAGACAAAACTCTCGAAGCGACACGGAACCACCTCTGTCGGGCAATATGCCATTGATGGGTATCTTCCGGAAGGCATGGTAAATTTCCTGGCCCTTTTGGGATGGAGCGAAGGAAACGACAAGGAGCTATACACCCGTGATGAGCTGGTGGCAGGCTTTTCTCTGGGCCGCATCGGGAAGTCCGCGGCCGTTTTCGATCCTGTCAAATTATCCTGGATGAATGGGACGCACATCCGCCAGCTTTCGCCCGAGAGGCTTGCAGAGCTGGTTGCCCCGGTTCTCAGGCAGGCGTGGCCCCAGGATCAACGACTGAGTGACCCCGCTTTTCTGAGCAAGGCCGCCCTTCTGCTTCAGAACCATCTGGAGGTCTTGAAAGAAGCCCCGACGCTTCTCGCCACCACCTTGCAAGGCGGTCCCCCCGAAAATGACGAAGCGGCCGCTGCCCTCAAGTTTCCTGGCGTAGATGCTCTTTATGCCGCTTTTCTCGATGAACTCGGACGGATTGAGTGGAAGCGCGAAGCCATCAACGAAGCGTTAAAAGCGGCAGGTAAAAAGACATCCATGAAAGGGAAGGGCTTGTTCATGCCCATCCGGGTCAAACTGACCGGAAACTGTCATGGCCCGGATCTCGGCCTGATTATCGACCTGCTTGGCCTTGAAGAGGTTCGACGCCGCCTGGAATTGGTCTGAACGTCCGAGGCAAACGATTGGCCGGAAATATACAAACCAGTGGTATCTGCTCAATAATTCGGGGAAACTCAATGATTCCTGGCGCAAGAGATTTCTCCCTTGCGGTCGAAATGACAGCATCGTTTGCCATTCCGAACGAATGTGAGGAATCTCGCTTTATGTTGAGAATCAGCTAATGCCCCTTCTTTTTGAGCAGATACAAAAAATCCCTG